>NZ_JAAHHU010000093.1:0-21799 GCF_010672095.1 Moorena sp. SIO3I6
TGATGGTGAGTGAACTCAATCCCCTGCCAGTTCTGAGCTTGAGCTTGCTTAAACCAATCCTTTACTGACTGGCTGAGCTGACCTTGGTTGCCTTTGAGAGCCAAAACATAGTCTCCTTCGGCCTTCTTGATTTGCCCAGCGATGGAGATTTGGGTTCCCATCGCATCGAGGGTCACTACAGCTCCCTTAAGGTTAAGCAACTTCAGCAGCAGAGGTACTGCCTTGATTTCATTGGACTTGCTCTCGACCTTTTGCTGAGCCAGCACCAGCCCATGTTCACTGCTCCAGGCACTGACACTGTGCAGAGCTTTAAGTTGGCTTTCTCGGTCATAAGAACCTTTTAGCCTCTTGCCATCGATATGAATCAGTCTCACACCTAATTTCTCGGTGATGCTGCTGACCCAACTCAGGAAACTGGTTTCTAGCTCTTGGGGTTCGAGGCGACCCAACACCCGGCCAAAGGTATCATGGGAGGGAATCCCATAGGGTAAGTCCAAAAAGGTCTCTAGCCACCCAAGCTTGGCTTTGCCGTAGGTCTCAATGGCGACAAACCCATCGGCTCCAGAGAGGATAGCCAAAATGGCAATGGTGACTATCCCTAGCAAACTGTGATGCTGGGTTCTTTCCACACGGGGATCCTGTAGGTGTTGAAAGTGTTTAAGAACACTCTTTCTAAGAATCAATGCCTGTTGTTGTTGCTGAGGTGTCAGCACAAGTGCGGCCATTGCCTTTTGACATGACCAACGATGGGGAAATAGAAACTTTTGTTGATCCTCAGGTTAACTGCTTGGGCTTCTGGGAGGTAGCCTCAAGGAATATCAGGATTTTCATAACACACCTAAGTATTTGTCAAGTACATTTTATACAAAATTAAGATGCGATTACCCTGAGTTGTTACAAGATATCGCAGCCGCTTTGGGACAAGAAGAAAAGGTAGAGGAAGCGATACTGAAGCTAATAAAGCTTTTCGTACAGCTATGTCTTTTCGTTTCTTCGTTCGCGTAGCGTGTGCTTTGCACATATGGCTGACCAAAAATAGGGATGTATTTGCCGCTCACAAAGAGGGTTTGGGGTATATTTGGGCTTAAATTTCGTTTAATTCCCAATAGCTGATAGCTGAATGCTTACACAAAAATCAGCACAATTCTTTTAGGATTATATATATTCTCTCAATCCAAAACCAGTAGCCAAGCTTCTGTGTTGAGAAACCAACAGTCAGGAAAACTCATGAATCATACCCAAATCACTGATACCCTCTCGATTGGCGATCGCTGCCCACTCACCCTGATTGGTGGTCCGTGTGTGATTGAATCGGAAGACTTTACCTTAAAAATGGCAGAGGAGATCCATAAAGTATGCGATCGCTTAAATATTCCTTTCATCTTCAAGTCTTCCTTTGACAAAGCCAATCGAACTTCAATCAACTCCTTTCGGGGACAAACCCTAGACACAGGTCTAGACATTCTCCAGAAAGTTAAACAGAAGGTGGGTGTGCCAGTGCTTACCGATATCCACGAAAGTCACCAAGCTGCAACGGTTGCTGAAGTAGTCGATGTCCTGCAAATCCCAGCTTTTTTGTGCCGCCAAACTGACTTGCTAATCGCTGCGGCTGCCACAGGTAGGGCAATTAATGTCAAAAAAGGTCAGTTTCTTGCCCCTTGGGATATGAAGCATGTGGTCACCAAACTGGAAGCTGGGGGAGGCAAAAATATTTTACTCACTGAGCGGGGTACTAGTTTTGGTTACAATACCCTAGTGGTAGACTTTCGCTCCCTCCCTCAGATGCGCGAGTTAGGTTATCCTGTGGTTTTTGATGCCACTCATAGCGTCCAAATGCCAGGAGGAAAGGGAGATCAATCTGGTGGACAGCGGCACTTTGTTCCCTATTTGGCCAGAGCTGCGGCTGCCGTTGGCATTGATGCTCTGTTCATGGAAATTCATCAAAATCCTGACATCGCCCTTAGTGATGGTCCGAATATGGTGCCATTGGCGGAACTGGAAAATGTCCTCAAGGGAATTCTGAATGTTCGTGCAGCTTTGGACGCTACAATTGGGTAAAATTGGCGGATAAATTTGCTATGAATAACATCCCTGAGACTGAATTACAAGCACGTTTATCCCAGGTGAAACTGCTAGCCCTAGATGTAGATGGAGTCATGACCGATGGCGGACTTTACTACACAGAAAGCGGTGAAGAACTCAGAAAGTTTAATGTCAAAGATGGCATGGGAATCAAGCTACTCCAACAGACTAAAATTGAGGTAGCTGTTATTACCAATAGCAGTTCTAGAGCAACCCGACATCGAGTCCAAAAGCTAGGAATTAAGTACAGTTTTTTTGCCGTTGAAGATAAGTTAGCTGTCCTCAAAGAACTCTGTGAACAGTTAAGTTTATCTCTTTCCCAAGTCGCCTATGTTGGTGATGATATCATTGATTTAGCCGTTCTGAAAGCTGTAGGATGTCCCCTAACTGTTGCTGATGGGATACCAGAAAACCAAGACACTGCTGTGTATGTTACCAAATTAGCAGGTGGGCAAGGAGCGGTTCGAGAAATATGTGAGCTCTTGATCAAAGCACAGGTTTAAGGTAAGTATTCAGCTATCAGCTATCAGCTATCAGCTTAAGCGCTACGCGCACGCTACTTGAGGTGCTATCAGCCCCCGCAGCCTAGAACTTAAACGCTACAGCTGAACCAAAAGCTCAGTTTATGCCCGTAGCAAGTATAGAAGACTATCCCGATTTAAAAGATAATGTCTGAAAGGGTTAGTAGGCAATATTTCTCAAGTAGTAAGCCTATGGGCTACGCCCACGCTACGGGAACAGCTGGGTTTTGAATTAAACTGGTAAGCATTCCTACTCACTTCCAAGCTTTTCTATGAAAATTATGCAGCTGGTAGGTTGGAACACGAGCAGGAGTTAAGAGCAGCAATCAACAACCTTGAACTGCAAGCCCAGCGATATATGGACTTATATCATCAGGTGTTACAAGATTAGAATGCGATCGCATCCGTCAACAGCACTATCAGATCACTATAGAAAGTTATATAGCAATCCGTATTTCTTTAAATTAGTATTATATAGAGTATATTAATAACTCTGGAAAAGTAAAATTATGAGCCCTGATATCTCTTTAGTTAGTATGTATTGATAGATACTAGCCAGATATAATTATTTTAAGAGGTTATCACCTTGAAAACCATTGCTCTCATTGAGGAAAATTGGAATGGATATCGTCCAACATACCTCAAGGTTTTCACCAAAACGTTACTTGAGCTTGGTCATCAAGTAATAGCCTTCTGCCCAAAACCATTAGAATTAACTGAATGGGTTGCCTTTAACTGCCCTAACTATCAAGAGCAATTCCAGGTTTTTCAATTTCAAAGACCAGAGCCTAGCTCATTTGGTATCAATGGAATTCGCACAGCCCTGAATGCATTAAAACGTTGGTACTACGCCAAAGCTAGCATTCAGTATGCTTCATCAAAAATTGGTAAAGTACCCGATCTAGTATTTTTTCCCTGGCTTGATAGTTGTTTAGCACCCTACCTGCTACACCATATAGTAGACAAGATTTTCCCTTACCCTTGGTCTGGTCTCTATGTTAAACCTCGTCATTTGAGGCTTAAACAAACGTTTTGGTCTATCAATAGAGGTCCTCTAAAACCTCATGCTGCCTTAAAGTCCTCTCATTGCCCAGCTATTGCTGTTCTTGACGAAGGGATTGCTAAGCAATTACAAAGCAAAATCAACGGCAAAACGGTAATTACTTTTCCCGATTTTACCGACGAGTCAGCCCCAGACTTGAATTGGTCAATCGTGAAACAAATTCAAGCCAAAGCTGAAGGCAAAAAAATCATTGCATTACTAGGCATACAATCCCAGCGCAAAGGAGTTCTGACACTTTTAGAAGTTGCTCAGCAGATGGTGAAACAAGACTATGTTTTTGTCTTCGCTGGTCAGTTATCCAAGCAGAGCTACACTTTCCAGGAGCAAGCAAGACTCCAGACTCTTCTTAACCTAAAATTACCTAACTGCTTTTTTTATTTTCAGCGTATTCCTGATGAAGCAAAATTCAACGCTTTAGTTAGTACTTGCCATATCTTATTTGCTGCCTATAATAACTTCCCGCACAGTAGTAATATCCTGACTAAAGCAGCAGTTTTTGAAAAACCTGTGATTGTGAGCAGCAAGTTTTGTATGGCAGAGAGAGTGAGCAAATTTAAATTGGGTTTAACTATCAATGAAGGGGATGTGCTGCAATGTATTTATACTATAGGTCTGCTCTGTAGTAAACTGGATAACTATAACCAAGAAGTGCAACCGGATTTTCATGGTTATAGACGTCTTCATTCTACTGATAAGCTCCTAGAGAAACTTCAGCGTATTTTAACTAGTATTTAGCAAGTCGCTATTCAAAAATACAGCGGTTTGCAATTGCTGTTAGGTACTTTCGTTCTGGGTTTTTAGGGACTGAGGCCGTCGGCCACGCGGGGCGCGTTCGGAGCAGGGACTGAGGCCGTCGGCCACGCGGGGCGCGTTCGGAGCAGGGACTGAGGCCGTCGGCCACGCGGGGCGCGTTCGGAGCAGGGAGCAGGGAAGAGGGAAGTCTGAGTCAGGACTTACGCACAGAATCCATGGGTAGGGTGGGCAAAACCTTGCCCACCCTACAGGTAGCGTTAAATTGAGGGATTTGCGTAAGTCCTATGAGTGCAGTTGCGCCATGGTTAACTCAGCTGTTGGTAAGCATATGCCCTGGGGGAACAGCGGTCAGGGATCAGCCGTCAGCCATTCCCGTAGGGCATATGCTGATAGCTGATAGCTGATAACTCCCTAGACCTTGGTAGTGATCCGGTCATCCTGTCATCCGGTCATGCCTTGATAATCTCGTAAATTTTAAAAAATCAATCCTACCCTGAGCGATCGCAGACCTTTGATGTTAGGATTTGACTCGTAACCGTAAATTATACGGATATAAGCAAAGATACAGGGAATTGTATCTTTGTGAGGAGTGTTAAAAAAAAGGAATAAGAGGCTTGTGGTAGATTCTAAACGATTGTCTGGGCAGTTGTTCAACTTAACGGGAACTAAACTCCTATATATTCTATCAATCGGCTTAACTCTGGGTGCATTAATTCTGGATGGGACAGCAGCTCGGTCCCTGATCGCAGGTAACTCCATCACTATACCCCTGTTGATCTGTGCTCTGATCACTACTGGCATTGGATATCGAGCAGTCCCCTTTCTACAAGCACTCAAAATGGGTCAGATTATTCGTCAAGAGGGTCCCCAATCCCATTTACACAAAGCGGGTACCCCCACCATGGGTGGCATATTTTTTGTGCCGGTAGCGGTGGTGATTGCCCTGGTGTGGTCAGGATTATTCCTCCAACAGCAGGATTTTATCCGGGTCCTAGCGGTATCCCTAGCCACCCTTGGCTATCTGTTCATCGGCTGGGTGGACGATTGGCAAGTAGTCCAACGTCGCTCTAATAAAGGGATGTCCCCGAGAATGAAACTGGCCTTACAAATTGTGGTCAGTTTACTGTTTTGTCTATGGTTAGCACAAACCCAGCCAGCCAGTATCACTAACATCACCCTACCCTTGGGGATCGTCTTACCCTTGGGATTGTTGTTTTGGCCGGTGGGTATATTTGTGCTATTAGCAGAAAGTAATGCTACTAATCTTACCGATGGAGTGGATGGACTGGCAGCAGGAACCTGTGCGATCGCATTTTTAGGACTAGCTGCCCTGATTGCTCCGACCTCCCCTGGTTTAATGGTCTTCTGTGCTTGTATGAGTGGCAGTTGCCTGGGTTTTATTGCCCACAACCGCAATCCCGCCAAAGTCTTCATGGGGGATACCGGTTCTCTAGCCCTAGGAGGAGCACTTGCAGCGGTAGGACTTTTGACTGGGAACCTCTGGAGTTTATTTATAATTAGTGGTATTTTCTTCGTAGAAGCAGTTTCAGTGATTGCTCAAGTTAGTTACTATAAAGCCACCAAAGATGCCAATGGGGTGGGTAAGCGTTTATTAAAAATGTCACCGTTCCACAATCATCTGGAACTTTCTGGCTGGTCAGAGACCCAGATAGTGGCGGTATTTTATTTAGTTAATGGGCTTCTAGTGTTGTTGTGTTTGGCTTGAATTGTGATTGGGTCTTTGTCCAGCCTTGCCTTGGGAGGCTAGGGGGGCAAAATCATACCATCCTTAAGCAAGGCCGACTGACATTTTTGCTGATTGTCTTGATGTAGTCGCTCATCGGGAGGGGCGGCATCAAGACACTATTTTTGCAACGGGTCTACTGATTCATCCTTCATTCTTATGCGCCCTTATCCAGTCATTCTATTAGGAGACAGAGAATTTCACAGTATCACACTGGCTAAGTGGCTAGACCAGAGGAAAGTAGACTTTGCTTTGCGTCCCTATTAAGGGCACTTGTATTCAAGATGATGACACCGTTTATCGAGCGCTGAAAAACTTAGGAATTAAACCAGGAATGTCTCGGTTTTATAAAAACATTTCTTGCACAAAAGCCCATCAGCTTGGTAATTTGAATTTAGCAGTTTATTGGAAGCGCACCTCTCGAAAATACGAAAGTTAATGAGCGACGTTTACTGGCTATTGTTTTGCTCATTTCTATCGCTTATACCCAGGCAACTTTACAGGTAAAATATTTACAAAATCTCGAAGTTAGTGAGTATATTTGTCGTCCTACTGAACCGGAACGTTCAACGGCTCGACATAGTTATTTTTGGATTGGATTGTACGCTCCAGATTCGGTTCAATCTCTCAATAACTGGTCAGATTTAGCTTTTATTCTGATGCATATCCAACCTCACAAACGGCTCAATTTTCAGCGAGGACTTAACGCTATATCCGTTATCCAGAGTGCTTTGTAACCTTGTTGTCACCCCTTGATACTCAAGTCATAAAAGTCATCAGATAAGAGCTAAATAAAAAGACTGGTTAGAAATGGGATTGTATTTTTTTTTTCGCCAACTTATAGTCCAGAACTTAATCTAATAGATGGGGAGTGGCATCAACTTAAAATTCCTCAAATCTCTGGTCGAATGTTTGAGGATAAATAGGATCTAGCTTTAGCCGTTAAAGAAGGTATAAAAAAACGAAGTTGCCAAGTAGGTTATCAGCTTCAACAGTGGACAATATCTGGAAATGTAGATAGTAAAAATGATCAACTTTTTAAGGTTTAATTAAGCCCACCTACTTAGGTGCGACCCGTGGCGAATTTAATTCGCCTACGGAAAGCGCACCTTATTTTTTTTTAAGAGACCTCAGCAATTTGTATTAAAACCATCAGCTAAATTACTGAAAATAGTGATGTATCCCGGGCGCGGGGGTGTTGGTCGAGAGGGGGGAGTGTGGGAAGTGCGGGAAGTGTGGGGAGAGGGCAGTGGGCAGATGGGGGAGAGGGCAGTGGGCAGATGGGGGAGAGGGGCATTGTAAATTACCCCAAAACTCAGTTTTATTAAGTTTTGTATACTAATTAAGGTAAAAGCGAAAGTACAAGCGATCGCATAATCATGATCACAAAGGTGCAAATATGGGTAAATCTAATGGTTATAGCTGTAATTTGCCTCTCAGGCTGTAGTGATGGTAAACCAAAGAGCGAGACTAAGCCTACAGCAGGGAATGGCAAGCTGCAATTTCGGGCTAACGGTGAAGACTTTGTCCGACAGGGCTTTATTTCCAAAGACAGTTGGCAAATATCTTTCGATCGGGTTTACATCAACCTAGCGGACGTGACCGCTTACCAAGCTAACCCTCCCTATAACCCCGATAAAGTAAAGGAAATCTCAGTCGAAGAGAAAATTATCCTCCCCAATCCCAAAACCATCGATTTAGCGGAAGGGGGAGAGGATGCCGAGCCAATTCTGATTGCTGAGATAGCTGATGCACCAACTGGTCATTACAATGCTCTTTCCTGGAAAATAGTCAAAGCCAACACTGGTCCAGCAATGGGTCAAACCCTAGTGATGGGTGGTAAAGCCAGTAAGCAGGGACAAACCATTGATTTTGTGATCAAACTTGACCAAGAGATTGAATACCGCTGTGGTGAATTTGTCGGTGATCAGCGCAAAGGGATTCTAGCCAAGGATGGGGAAGCGGACATAGAAGCTACCTTCCACTTCGATCACATTTTTGGCGATAGTGATGTGACGGCTAATGACCCCCTCAACACTGGTGCGATCGGATTTGAGCCATTAGCTGCACTCGCTAAGAACGGCAAACTAGAGGTGACAATGGCTCAGCTTAAATCAGGACTCCCAGCTGGAACCTATCAGCAGCTTACTCAAGAGATTCTTCCTAACCTAGGTCATGTGGGTGAAGGTCACTGTAAATCTACTCCAATTTCCAGGTCATGACGTACCCAACACCCTTACTCCAAACCCCGGAGTCTTATCACCTAGAGTCCTTATCAAGACAAGGAAAAATCGAGAGGTAGTGCTATAAAAATCAAACCTGATCAGCTCTGACCCATCTAATTTGCATGACTCTTGAAGAGTGGGAGAGTGGAAGAGTGGGAGAGGGTCACAGAGATTGACGACTTTTCCGGAAAGTAAAAAATATGTCAATTAAATCCAGTCAACACTCAACAGTCAAGAATTAAGGATGAAGTGGAAAGGTTTGATGCTACTGAGCCTGGTTTCTGTCTTGAGTTGGTCAGTTAATGCTGAGGCTCACGGCACTAAGCTTGAATCTAAAACTATCCAGGCCATTGAGATTAATGCTAAATACGACACTGGTAAACCGATGTCTAATGCCCAAGTAACCATTTATGCTCCCAATAATCCTACCACTCCTTGGCAGACAGGGACTAGTGACACCAACGGCAGGTTTATCTTTGCTCCCGATTACGCTCAGCAGGGAAATTGGACAATTCAGGTGCGCCAAGCTGGTCACGGTGGCATGATTACTCTTACTCTTGGTGAAGAGAATTCTGCTGTAGCGGGTCAGTCATCAGCAGCGGGTAACTACCTAATGAGCTCATCAACCAGTCCTACTTACACCCCTGTTCAGAGAATGCTCATGGCAGCTGCTGGTGTCTGGGGATTTGTGGGTACAGCACTCTTTTTCTTAGGGAGGAAAACTAATGCACATTCCTGATGGTATTCTCCCTGCTTCTGTCTGTCTTGCTGGTTATGCAGCTACTGGTGGACTCACTTGGTATGCCCTACGTCGAATTGATCAACATCAAAACCCCCAGGAGGCAATTCCCAGAGCGTCCTTACTGACCGCTGCCTTTTTTGTGGCATCCTCAATCCACCTCCCCATCCCACCAGCGAGTGTCCATTTCGTTCTTAATGGCTTGTTAGGGGCAATTTTAGGTTATTATGCCATTCCTGCCATTCTGATTGGTTTGTTCTTTCAAGCAGTTATGTTCCAGCATGGTGGACTCTCCACCCTCGGGATAAATGCAGCCATGATGGGAATATCAGCAATCTTGGCGTATCACCTGTTCCAATTGCGGCGGGTGTTTGGTAAAGGCAATCGAATTGTTACTGCTATCTTCAGCTTCTTGGCAGGTGCTGCTGGCTTGGGAGTGGCGACGCTAATATTCTTCGTCCTAGTCATTACCAATATTCCTGCTACTATTAATGTGGCAACAGAACGGACAGCAATTTACGGGCTAATGGTTGCCCATATCCCCCTGATGGTGATCGAGGGGTCGTTTTCAGCGGCAGTCGTGTTATTTTTGCAGCGAGTTCAACCAGAATTGCTAGGGGAATCGGGAAGGGGAAGCAAATACGATATCAAAACTCAAAAATGATTTTCGACTAATTAGGGCTTCTCCCACTGCCCCCTCTCCCCTCTCTTCCCCTGGAGCCAAGTTCTTTTTCAGACCTTACAAAACACCACTAGTGGCTAGACCTAAGATGACACCAGCGCCTAGGATGTGACCCAGGCTAGTAGTTGCCAACAGTTCAGGGATGCCAAAATTGGCAAACAGTCCAGAGGCACCGGGTAAAGCTGGGCCTTGACCGGGGTTTTTGATGGCAAAGCGACCAACAGTAATCGCAAACAGATTACACAAAATCATTACTATCCCCACTGTGGGACTCCACTCTGGGGTCACCGGAACAGAGGTTTCCACAGCAGCTAACAAAATTGAGTTAATCAATGTAGTTTCTCCCATATTGATGAATTGATCAGCAATCAAAGCAATCATAAGAATTTTCGGGGAGAAAAATCTCAACTTGTTTTAAGAATTTACATTTTGAGATTTCAGAGTGATCACAGCCTCAGAAATTTATGTAAAGTTATGCAAATTTTGGTAAATTGTATAGAGTACCTATATCTTGAGCAGTTTTCCAGTGACTCAATCTGACCAGAGTCAGCCAGTAAAAGCAAACCAGATGGCTGTATGGGGAATCTTTAGTTCAACTTTCCTAACTATCTTTCTAGCCGAGATGGGCGACAAGACCCAATTGGCAACACTACTCATCACTGCCGAATCCCAGTCTCCATGGATTGTGTTTGTTGGTGCTGCCGCAGCACTGATATCTACTAGTTTGCTAGGTGTACTGATTGGTCATTGGCTGGCTAAGCGCTTCTCCCCTGAGATGATGGATACTGCTGCCGGAACACTTTTACTGTTGATATCAGTTATGCTTCTGTGGGACGCAATCAAACTGAATTAGTTATGAATTAGTGATTAGAAGATGGATTGGCAATTACTAGGACTAAGTTTCCTAACTGTATTTTTAGCTGAAATTGGAGACAAAAGCCAATTGGCTGCGATCGCACTCAGTGGTAGTCTCAATTCCCCCCGTACTGTGTTTTTGGGAACTATAGCGGCACTGATACTTGCTAGCTTTCTGGGTGTAGTAGCTGGGGGAGGGGTGGCTCATCTATTGCCTACTCGTCTACTTAAAGCGATCGCAGCCATTGGCTTTGCTTTGATGGCATTACGGCTATTGTGGCCTTCAGAAAGAACGGTGGAGGATTGATCCTCTACCACCCCACCTCCCTTTCACCTGATTAACCTGACAATAATGTCCACAAGATCCACGAGAATGAATCAGCCCTGGGGTTAGGGGGAGTGTGGGAGCAAGTTACGAACAGACCAATCTACGATAGTCTTTATAGCACCAGTTAAGTAGTGTAGTCCCTGCCATCAACTTGATTGCTTCTAGCAGCCAGTAGCCTTCATGCATTTGCACCATTCCTGCTGGCATGCCACTCACTGGCTCTAGAAGATTCAGTTGTAGAGCCATGGCGCTCATCTGGGGTGTCATGATGTAGGTATAAATGATTGCGATCCCTACCATGAGCAGGGATAATAAAATAGACCAGCGTCTGACGTAATGATAAAGATTAGAATTACCACGCAGAACTAGGAGGCTGGCTAATATTAAAGCGCCACACAAAAGCTCAACACGATTAAATGTCCAGAAAATTGAATAGCCAGCTGTAGCAAAACTAGCCTGACTCATCATGCCAGCTGTAGACATGCATGGCATGATCACAAAGTCTATAACCAAACTGCTACTGAGCCAAAACCCTAAAGCAAACATGGCAATGGTTCGCCAGCGGCTCTGCTGTGAATCCACGCCAAAAACAGCGTTCATAAAATTTCCTCTACTTTCTATCCTGCTCTTAGCTTAACCAATTGTTTTTGCAAAAAGTGTGAAGTATTTTTGCAAAAAAAAGTATTTTTGCAAACAAATTTTAAATTAATCGTCAGGACTAATCTCAAATCCAGTTGAGTAATACTGTAAGCATATGCGCGAAGCGCAGGCTACGCCAACAGCCGTCAGCATATGCGCGAAGCGCAGGCTACGCCAACAGCCGTCAGCCTAATCCTTAAAATAAACATCGTTCGCGTAGCGTGCGCCAATGCCCACACGGGAGAATTTAATAGTTCGAGATTTTACAGGATTTAAAGTCTGGGGATTTGCCCATCTAAGCATTCAGGAATTGGCCTGTAGCTGATACGCGACACGCTGATAGCTGATAGCTTACGATAAATTTTCTTGAACTGTCTGTTGTAGTTGTTGGGTCAACATCTCCACTGTTCCTGCTCGGTTTTTTCTGTAGGACTCAAAATGCTCTTTGAGGTTTATGGGGTCTCCAATGCGGAGCATCGCTTTGCGGTGTCCTTTCACCAAAGGTCGATCAAACTTAAACACTTCCCGCTCTAGTCGAGTCAGGGTATCCAAAAAACGCTCTGGGGTAGGGGAAGCCGCAACATAACCATCATAAATTGCATCGAAATTCAGCAGGCGGAGAGTAGCTTGGTAAATTGATTCATAAGTGGTTTCATCAAACTGGTCTAACTCTTGAGCACGGGATTTTAAGACTGACTGAATTTTATACACTCGTTCTCGGATTGGTGTCATGGTTGCCGGTGTTATCTCTAGCTTCTGTTCACACTCAATCAACAGATGAGTTTTGAGCTGGTTAATCCGTTGGTTCCAATCGATCTGAGTGGTTTGGTCTAGATTAAGGTCGTATTCAGTCTCCAAGCGAAGAATTACTTGCTCAGCAACACCCCGTAAACGCCCATAGAAGTTTGGTGCGATCGCATTAATTTTGAACGCCTTCTCTAGACGGGACAGGGTCTGATCAATCACCGGCTTCATGGAATCAGTGTACTGGTACTTCAGACTTACCGGTACTAAATAGAGATTAGGAACAGGTTCACCCTGTTTCACCATTTGGTTCATTGCCTGTAGAGGCAGTTGAATAGCTCCCGTTCGGAAAGGCATAACCGTATCATTTTGATAAGAGCAGCCCCCTTCGGGGAAAATCACCAAATCACAACTTGGTTGCTTCAGTAACTTTAGGGTTTGGGCAATGCTGGTGCGATCGCCTAAACCCCTTCGAATCGAGTAGGCTCCTATCAGCGGCAGAAATTTTTTCATCCATCCCCGGAAACTCTCGTAAGCCACAACATAGTGAAAGAGTTGCCCTAACCGAGTTGATAACAGAAACAGAACCATCCCATCATCAAGGGTAGGATGATTGGGGAGATAAACCACCCGTTCCTCTTCCAAGCGAGCCAGTTTCTCTAGGTCCGTAGACTCAACCACTAACTTCAGTTGATAAAAATTATCGGCGACTAGATCAGAAAAGCTTTGACAGATGCGGGTTAATAGGGGATTGAGCCTAGGTGCATAGAATTGAGGGCTTGACAAAACAGACATAGCATGTATTCCAGGAGGAGATCGGAAGATTAGGGAGATGGAGAGATCATAAATACTTTAAACAGTTTGACTTGAAATAAATTATTGTGCCATTTTGCCATTGTCGATGGTCCCATTATTCCCCACCTTTGCTCCCTTCGGGATTTTCCTCACTACAGACAGATGCCATAGTTGTACCGGATCAATTATGGTTTGCCTACTAACCTTTCACATTAGAATTATCAAATAACAAGAATCATCAGTAGTGTCAACATGTTAGATGGTGAAGTCAAACAAAAAACGGCGTCATATACCGCTACGTCACCCTTGATCCTAGCTCTAAAGAGATTGAGCTTGCGTGCGCCGCTTCTGTTTTCGGTAAACTTTATCAAAATTACTATAGCCTTAGTCTTATCCTTAGTAATTTTGGATACTCCCTCAACCCAAGCCGTTGAGTTAGCGGATGGGAGAGTTTCATTTGAGAAATCTCCTAGGTTGTTGGATGCAGTAACTACGTTTAATCAAGCTGATGTGCGAGGAGCAACATACTATTTCACCGTGGACTTACCAGGGGATATTGGTGAACCACTCCAAAGATTAACTATTAATCAGCGTCAAGGAGGATATAAGATTCAATTCTATCCCGAGAAATCCTCAGCATTTGAAGGAACCTACCAAGACCGGGGTCAGCCGTTATCTCTGGGAAGGGTCACAAAAGACGACTCAACCAAAACAATTTCAGTTACCTTCGATCCACCAGTAAACCCAGGAAAAACCATTACGGTTGGGCTTCGTCCTGTTCGCAATCCACGATGGGGAGGCGTCTATCTGTTTGGTGTTACAGCTTTCCCCCCTGGAGAGAACCCCTACGGTTTATATTTAGGTGTTGGACGTTTACAGTTCTATTCTCCAGCGGGAGATAGGCTCAATTTTAGATAACATCTTCGGAACATTCCTTGGATGTTAATTGTTAGTTCATTATTAATTATGAATGATAAAGTTAAAATTAACAATTAACAATTAACACAATCAACCATTTTAAAACTCATTAACCAGACTTGATTTAACCTTTTGCCTGATTATGGGACAAACCATTATTCAAGTAGACGCTTTCACCAGTAAACCCTTTACAGGAAATCCTGCTGCTATCTGTGTTTTACCAACTGCTCAAGATGACAGTTGGATGCAAAACGTAGCGCGAGAGATGAATTTATCTGAAACCGCATTTCTAGTCAAGCAAGAGGATGGTTTCAATTTGCGTTGGTTTACACCAACAGTGGAAGTCCCCTTATGCGGTCACGCCACCCTAGCTAGTGCTCATGTTCTTTGGTCAGAGGGACATCTGTCCCCTGATCAAATGATTCGGTTCTACACCAAGAGTGGATTGCTGATGGCTCAGCGCCAGGGTGAGTGGATTCAACTAGATTTCCCGGTGAATCCCTCAGAAGTTATCAGTACTCCAGAAGCACTCAGCCAAGCCTTGGGTGTACCGATCAAGTGGGTTGGGAAAAATTCCCTAGGCTATTTGGTCGAGGTAGAGTCGGAAGAGTTGGTCAAGCAGATGCAGCCCAATTTCCAACTGATGAAAACCTTACCTCTGTCTGCGGTAATTGTGACTAGTTGGGCTGACAGTGATTCAGAATACGACTTTGTTTCCCGATTCTTTGCCCCCAGATTGGGAATTGATGAAGACCCAGTTACAGGTTCTGCCCATTGTTGTCTCGCTCCCTTCTGGCGCAATCGCAATAGTAAAGATCAGTTCTTAGCCTACCAAGCCTCCTCTCGGGGTGGTGTAGTAAAGGTTAACTATACCGGTAGCGATCGCGTTTTTCTGAGTGGACAAGCAGTTACTATCCTGCGCTCAGAATTGCTCATCTAATCCTGAAGGTTAACACTCAATCAAACCACCTACCCTTCTCGAACGCCAAAGGCGAACAACATTCTACATTCTGCATTCTACATTCTGCATTCTGACAGACAACCTTGGCCTTTTGGCCAAGCGATCGCGTTCAACCTTCAACCTTCAACCTTCAACCTTCAACCTTCAACCTTCAACCTTCAACCTTCAACCTTCAACCTTCAACCTTCAACCAGACCCAGAACCCACTGCCTCAGAAATTGAACTCATGCCTCTTTCCTCCAACTTCTGCAACAGCCCTTGCAGAATCTGCCTTACCATCCATGGACCGTTATAAATCCAACCCGTGTACACCTGAATTAGACTAGCACCTGCGGTAATCTTCTCCCAAGCATCCTCCGCCGTAAAAATGCCTCCAACCCCTATAATCGGTAAGGTTCCTTGAGTTTCCTGCCAGATAAACCGAATTACCTCTGTAGAACGTTGACGCAACGGTGCTCCACTAATCCCTCCAGCTTCTTCCGTTACCGGTTTGCCCGTTGCCGCAATCCGTTGTGTTTTAAGCAGATCCCGACGGATGGTAGTGTTAGTGGCAATAATCCCAGCTAACCCATAGCTTTGGGCAAGCTCAAGGACATCTGCGATCGCATTCCACTCTAAATCCGGGGCAATCTTGACCAGAATCGGCTTTTGGGAAACGTTTTCCTGTTGCAGAGCATCTAAGATCAGACTAAGTTGACTGGCATCCTGAAGCGATCGCAATCCTGGTGTATTTGGTGAACTCACATTAACCACAAAGTAATCCCCCAATTCCCTCAACAGGCCAAAACTCGACCGATAGTCATCTGCTGCCTCTGCTAGGGGTGTTACTTTAGATTTACCTAGATTAATCCCAACCTGTAACCTGTTAACCTTCAACTGTTCTACTTGTAACCTGTTAACCTTCAACTGTTCTAATCGAGCAGCCATTGCTATAGCCCCAAGATTATTAAATCCCATCCGATTCAGAGCAGCTTTGTCTTCTACCAAGCGAAATAAACGAGGACGAGGATTTCCCGGTTGACCGTGAAAGGTTACAGTACCCAGTTCAGCAAAGCCAAACCCTAAGCTTCCCCAAATTCCAGCAGCCACACCATCTTTATCAAATCCTGCTGCTAAACCCATAGGGTTGGGGAAGTTTACTCCCCAGAGGGTTTGTTCGAGGCGACCATCATTTAAGCAAAACCTTTGCTGTAATTGACCCTTAACCCAGTGACCTAGAGTAGATTCCTGATTCGATGACAGCCAGCTCAATAGCGCTAGAGTTCGATTGTGTAACCATTCTGGATCTGTCTTCAACCCAGAAAATAAAATTGGACGAATGGTAGATTGGTAAATATCCATAATACTGAGTGAGTCCGTAGCTCAATGGGTCAGTAGGTCAGCGAGTTAGTAAATCAGTGCTGAACAAAATACTCCACCATCTGGCTAGTTGTTATTAACAACTGTGGATTTACTTCAATTTTTAATTTACCCATTCAAACGTCATACTTTGATTGATTCTTTGATTAATTAGTTGCGTTATGACCAAACCCTAAAAAAAGGGCGTTGTTTGGGTAACTTAAAATGACATTTTTATCACTGAGTTACAATCAGTTTTTGCAACTCTTACTCCCTACTCCCTACTCCCTACTCCCTACTCCCTACTCCCTACTCCCTACTCCCTACTCCCTACTCCCTCAAACCACCCGACGGGGAGTTAGGTGATCCCTCCTGACGGTAACCATAAAAATCAATCCGATATTCCGTAATCTTTACACCAGTTTGTGCCTCAATTTGCTTGAGCAAGTCTTCCGGTAGTTCTACATAAACATCAAGAATCTGGTTTGTATCCAGGCAATTGACATGGCTATGAGTATCGCTGATATTGCCGTACAACCGTCCATCCGAGCGCTCAATACATTCAATAATACCTTGACTGGATAGGGCATCTAAATTCTGGTAAACAGAAGTATGACCAATAACTTTACCTTGTTGATTCAATCGGTCATAAATGTCTCGCGCTGACAGATGGTCTTTAGCTTCCCATAACAGTTCTAGAATAAAGCGACGTTGACGACTCAGACGCATACCCAGGGTCTGACACTTGTCGATTGCATCTTCTAGTGAACGAATTGGTTTAGCAGCTGCCGCTTCTTGTTGCATGACATGAGTTGATGAGTTTAACGAAAAGGAATCCCTTTAAATTTATTTATAGCTCAGGCAGTTATTCACTTAAGCCAGGACAAGGCTATCGTGTGATCGGAAGCAACGGGAAAGGGTAAACGGGGAATACTTTCTGTTCTCAACTTCCCTGTTCTCAAGTTTTTCCTTGACCTTGAATGCCCCTGTTTAAATTAATTTTCAGTTAAATTTGGTAGCCCTAAGCCTTATATCCTATATTTTACTACAAAATCCTGAACTACCCCACCCTACCATCTAGATGTGCTCTGCTTAGCCATCGGACAAGATCCAGGTGTCTTGACTAAGCCATTGCTCTTCACAGCAGCTACTGAAGCAATGCAACTGAGCTATAACGGAAGTATATCACCTTTACAAAAACTTTGGAAAAAAATCTGGAATTCTTCAGGGTCAATGGGTAGTTGACTGTATTGCTCAGAAACACTCACATCAACCTGATTCTGAAACAAAAGTCAACACAGACTCCTCTCTATCGAGCCAATTATAAAACATAATCAGAAATTAGCAGAATGGAAAACACAGAAAACCAAGAACCCATGGTTCCAGGTATGACCAATGGTGGAGCAACTACCAATGGCATGTCCTTAGGGGAAATGGCTGATGACCAGATGTCATCCTTTGACATGAATGCTGTATCCAGTCAAGGCAATATACCCACAGCAGTGCCCATGAGTTCATCTGCCCCAGATAGTGAAATGGAGAACGTGCTGGTAGAAATGCGAGCTCCTAAGGATCAAGGGGCTAACGTGTTTTTATACATGGCAGGAAGTTTCAGGGTTCCTAGCTTCCAAATCGATTATGACTACGAGCCAGTATCGATGGATCCTGAGACACCGGAACTGGCCATGCAGCTCCAAGCCTCTAATGAAGAGGTAATTGTTGTCAAGGGCAAAGTTGCTCAAAACCAAATTGCTGCCCTCGAAGCCCAACCTAATGTCATCAAAGTCTGGCCAGACACCCCGATCGAACCCTTCAACACTACCACCCTACAGCAAGAGTATCCGATGGTAGAACCAATGGCAGGGTTTGGTAGCTGTCCGATTGGTTCTTGTGACTGTAACCCTGGGGCGGCTAAGGGAACTATGGCGGACGTAGCCAAGTATCTTGGCGTTGATCAAATTCATGCTGCTGGTTATAAAGGTCAAGGTATTGTTGTTGGTGTCGTTGATGGCGGGATTACAGCAGCTGGTCGTCCTGTGCGTCCCGGAGAACCCTCCAAGCGGATTCCCAATGTTATTGGCGGCTACCACCGCACGGTGGCATGGGGGACTCAAGCTCGCAGCTGGGGCGAACATGGCAATATGTGCGCTACAGATGTGTTGGGTATGGCTCCAGAAGCCAAGCTCTATGACTTTCCACTAGTAGGGAATGCTATCTCTAACGCCCTGGCTGCGTTCAATTGGGCAATCAAGCAGTATAAAATTGACGGCACACCCCACATTCTCACCAATAGCTGGGGAATTTACCAGGAACAGTGGGATAAGACTTATGCCAGAAATCCTAACCATCCCTTCACCCGCAAAGTTGTGGAAGCGATCAATGAAGGGATTCTAGTTCTGTTTGCCGCTGGTAACTGTGGTGGAACCTGTCCTGATGGTCGTTGTGCCTCAGATTTCGGTCCTGGTAAAAGTATCTGGGGCGCGAATGGTCATCCCCTAGTGATGACAGTGGGCGCAGTTAACAAGAATGAACAGTTTGTCGGCTATAGCAGCCAAGGACCAGCGGCTTTGTCCCCCCAAAAGCCTGACTTCTGTTCCATCACCCACTTCCGGGGTTACTTCCCCTGTGATAACGGTACCTCTGCTGCCACACCCATTGCTGCTGGAGTAGTAGCCTTGCTCAAGCAAGCCAAGCCGAGCCTAACTCAGGAGGAGGTTAAGAAACTCCTGGAGAGTACTGCTAAAAATATTGGTTCTCAGGGATGGGATCAGCATTCCGGTGCTGGCATTATTCAGCCCAAGGTAGCCTTTGACAAAATCAAAACTCCCCCCACCCCTCGCCCCAGTGAAGATACCTGGAGTGACTGGGAAAATCTAGGCGGCTATGGCCTATATAGTCCAGCGGCTGCTTCCTGGGGACCTAATCGGATTGACACCTTTGTGATTGGTACTGACCACGCTATGTATCACAAGTGGTGGGATGGCTCGGCTTGGCGTGGCTGGGAAAACTTAGGGGGTTACATTATTTCTGCACCCGCAGCGGTTTCTTGGGGAAATAACCGCATTGACACCTTTGTGGTTGGTAGCAATAATGCCCTGTACCGCAAGTGGTGGGATGGCTCGGCTTGGCGCGGTTGGGAAAATCTAGAGGGCTACTGCTTGTATGCTCCAGCGGCTGCTTCCTGGGGACCTAACCGGCTTGACACTTTTGTGATTGGTACTGACCACGCCGTCTACCACAAGTGGTGGGATGGCTCGGCTTGGCGGGGCTGGGAAAACTTAGGAGGCTACTCTATTTCTGCACCCGCAGCAGTGTCTTGGGGTCCAAACCATATCGCTATCTTTACCATTGGTCGCGATCGCGCTCTATACTACAAGACCTGGAATGGTTCGATTTGGAGTCCATGGGAAAAACTGGGAGGCTACTGTCAGTATGGTGTAGCCGCTGTGTCCAGGGGAGTCAACCAGCTCGATTGTTTCGTGATTGGATCCATGGGCAAGGTCTATTGCCGTTCCTGGGATGGTTCTGCCTGGAAAAATTGGAAAAACCTAGGTGGTTACAGCATTGCTGGGGTAGCAGCAGCATCTTGGGGACCTGACCGCCTTGATGTTTTTGTCGCCGCTGGTGATCATGCTCTGCACCACAAGTGGATGGGCTGAGATCAAGATTACTGATTAAGGAAGTGAAGGTAAAGAATTTTTAATTCTTTACCTTTAATTTTAAATGGTCGCGTTCGCGTAGGGTGACCTACGGTCAAGGGACTTGACGAATAGCTGCTACGGCGTTAAAAACTTTTATCTTTTGCAACTACTTCTTTACATGGTCGCACAATTGCCTATCGCTCTCGCTGACATTAGGATTATTCTCCAAATAATGGCGCACCCAATCGCAAGTCTTCGCCATTAAAGAGTCTAAGTTTAAGTCTAGATTCCCGAAGAGTTTGATCCTGAAGAGTTTGATCGTGTTGTCAAGACTGCCAGAAGCCAAGGTCTGGCCATCCCGGCTGAAACTGACGCTATTGACAGCGCCATCATGCTCGATGAGGGTGTGGATTTCGGTTCCTGTCTCTAGATTCCAGTGTTTGATGGTGTTGTCAGTACTGCCAGAAGCCAAGATCTGGCCATCCCGGCTGAAACTAACGCTATTGACAATGTTAGTATGCCCGATCAGGGTGCGGATTACCTTGCCTGTCTCTAGATTCCAGAGTTTGATGGTCTTGTCAGTACTGCCAGAAGCCAAGATCTGGCCATCCCGGCTGAAACTAACGCTATTGACAGCGCCATCATGGCCGATCAGGGTGTGGATTTCGGTTCCTGTCTCTAGATTCCAGTGTTTGATGGTGTTGTCATCACTGCCAGAAGCCAAGGTCTGGCCATCCCGGCTGAAACTAACGCTATTGACAGCGCCATCATGGCCGATCAGGGTGCGGATTACCTTGCCTGTCTCTAGATTCCAGAGTTTGATGGTGTTGTCATCACTGCCAGAAGCCAAGGTCTGGCCATCCCGGCTGAAACTAACGCTATTGACAGCGCCATCATGGCCGATCAGGGTGTGGATTTCGGTTCCTGTCTCTAGATTCCAGAGTTTGATGGTGTTGTCATCACTGCCAGAAGCCAAGGTCTGGCTATCCCGGCTGAAACTGAATCTCGTGACTCTGTTAGTATGCCCGATGAGGGTCTGGAGGGTCTGGAGGGTGAGGATTTTCCTTCTCGTCTCTACATTCCAGTGTTTGATGGTGTTGTCATCACTGCCAGAAGCCAAGGTCTGGCCATCGGGGCTGAAACTGACGCTAAAGACCAAGTCATCATGCCCGATCAGGGTGCGGATTACCTTGCCCGTCTCTAGATTCCAGAGTTTGATGGTCTTGTCATCACTGCCAGAAGCCAAGGTCTGGCCATCCCGGCTGAAACTGACCCTCCTGACCGAGTCATCATGCCCGATCAGGGTGCGGATTACCTTGCCTGTCTCTAGATTCCAGAGTTTGATGGTGTTGTCATCACTGCCAGAAGCCAAGGTCTGGCCATCCCGGCTGAAACTGACGCTCCTGACCGAGTCATCATGCCCGATCAGGGTGCGGATTACCTTGCCTGTCTCTAGATTCCAGAGTTTGATGGTGTTGTCATCACTGCCAGAAGCCAAGGTCTGGCCATCCCGGCTGAAACTGACCCTCCTGACCGAGTCATCATGCCCGATGAGGGTTCGGATTACCTTGCCTGTCTCTAGATTCCAGAGTTTGATGGTCTTGTCCTCACTACCAGAAGCTAAGGTCTGGCCATCGGGGCTGAAACTGACGCTAAAGACCAAGTCATCATGCCCGATCAGGGTGCGGATTACCTTGCCCGTCTCTAGATTCCAGAGTTTGATGGTCTTGTCATCACTGCCAGAAGCCAAGGTCTGGCCATCCCGGCTGAA
>NZ_JAAHHU010000093.1:21899-25594 GCF_010672095.1 Moorena sp. SIO3I6
AACTGACGCTAAAGACCAAGTCATCATGCCCGATCAGGGTGCGGATTACCTTGCCCGTCTCTAGATTCCAGAGTTTGATGGTCTTGTCATCACTGCCAGAAGCCAAGGTCTGGCCATCCCGGCTGAATCTGACGCTCCTGACCGAGTCATCATGCCCGATGAGGGTTCGGATTACCTTGCCTGTCTCTAGATTCCAGAGTTTGATGGTCTTGTCACGACTACCAGAAGCCAAGGTCTGGCTATCCCGGCTGAAACTGAATCTCGTGACTCTGTTAGTATGCCCCTGCAAGCGGTTGCCTTTGCTGGCTTCATCAAGAACTTTGTGCAGGGCACTAATCACCTTTTGGTCCGATGCCTTGTGTTTTTGTAGGATTTTTCCTGCCTTAATCACCTCCACCAAAGCCTCCATGTCTTTATATTTAGCAAACAGAGACAAAGAAGAGCGAGCGAGAGAATTGGCTTGAGTAATTTCATAGTTTCTCCATTGCATCCAAACGGCAGCATAGAAAATCATTGCCCCCAGAACTGAGCCAGCGATGCTCCAACCCACAATTGTGTTACTGCGTTTTTTTCTAACACTGCGCCGCACGAAATCAACTTCTACCTGGTTAAACCAGTTGTCCTCACAATTGAGTTCTTTATTCAATACATCGAGATAAGGATTGGCATTCCAAAGAAATTGTCCGGATGATTGTTTTTTGCTTTTAACACTTTGCCACTCCACCGCTGCGGTCGTCAACCGCCGTTGTAGAAGTAAATTTTCCTCATCTAAATGTTTCCACTCCAGCAACCTTTGCCAACCCCTTACCAAAGCATCATGGGCAGGTTCGACATAGGGATTCCCCTCAGCATCTTGTCCTTCTACTAATAACCGTGCTGTGGTAAAATTATCAATTACTTCCTTAACTAAATCATTTTTCGCTGGTGGATATTCCAATTCTGATAAAGGTACGCGCCTACGGGCTAATTCACCCCCACCTAGTGCCACCATCCGCAGCATCACATGACGGATTACTTGCTCATAAGCGGGATTTTCTTGAACTAGCAAATGATACTCTTTATCTGCCCTTTGAGTTAGCGATCGCATTACTCCCCCCAATTCTTGATAATCGGCTTGAGTCAAGGCCCGATCAATAGTAATACCCCTGTATTGTGCCTCCCGTTGCCGCCTTAAATACTTGAGGAATAATTCACTCAAGGCAAAAGACAGCAAGGGCAATGCTCCGGGCATATCCGCCACTTCATCAATTAATTTTTCTACTAATTCGTGGGGCTGAAAATACATCACCCGTGCTTGAGCCGGTTTCTCGATTGCTTCGTTGAGTTCCCCTCGTGTCATGGCCGGTACAATAAATCGTCCACTTTGCCAAAGATTTATCAGTACCGTAGTTTCCAATTGATTTAGTACTTCCGGTGCCAACTTTAAGCCCACATCTGTGATTTGGGGTTCAAAGTCAGACCGTAGGGTTAATATTACCCGTAATTTATCCCCATGGGCATTTATGGCTGTGAGTATCTGTTGGAAAAACTCTTTACGCTGATCATAGTTTTGACAGAGTGTAATAATTTCTTCGCTTTGGTCAATAAACAGTAATAACTTAGAGTTGGGGTTATTTTTCGCCCAAACATCAATGCTCATTGCCAGGTTATGCTGTGGGTTTTGTGGCTCAACCAAGGGTAACTTAGCATTACATAGGACATTATTTAACCCTTGCAAGGGAGTCTCACCAGGACGGATGGGTGGCAAAATACACCATTTCTCAGTATTATCTTGCCGTAGTTTGGGAATTAATCCTGCCTTGACCAAGCTAGACTTACCTGAACCGGAAGCACCCAACACCACTGTCAGGGGATTAGCTTTGACAAAATCTTCTAACTTTTCTACTAGTAATGTTCTACCGAAAAACAGTGAACTGTGTTTCTCTTCAAAGGACTTTAAACCGCGATAGGGATTTTGTGATTGATCCAAAGGTGGTGCTGGTGGTAAATTAAGTTCATGTCCGGGAGAAAGAAAGATATACTCGCCTTTATCGTGTTTGTTTAAACACCAAATACCGGGCGTTTGTCGTATCCGGCATTTTTCTGTGGGAATTTCGACTCTATCCCGTAAATGTAAATATAATTCGGTGGCTGTAATTACCCCATCTCCAGCCGGTTTGCCATTCGTAGCAGGAGGATAGATATCTGCTGCACCTTCGAGAGCTTCTAATAATGCCGCCGCAAAAGGGGAATGATTACCGAATTGACCGCGTTCGCTATCTAAATTAAAGTTATCTAAAGCCTTTTGATCCGAGGCTGAGGAAGTAATGATTTGCCAGGCTGGGTCAGTAATAAAACGCTCATAACGCTCTTGGTGAATTACTTCTGGCGATGTGAGTACATCCCTAGTACTCGACCAACGGAAAGCACCAGCAAAACAGCAGTCGAGGATACCCAAGAAATGACGACAGGGTAATTGACTTAAAGCATCGTGTAACTTCGTCATGGGCAGATAACTATTAGTATCCCCCAGTTTGGCATCTTGAGGAATTAAGTAACCAGCCGGGCCATCATCCCCATTGAGAGCGACTCCATGACCAGCAAAGTAAAATAATAAGCGGTCATTTTCAGTGACAAGTTCGGGTAAGGTATGGGATAAAAATTTGTTAAAGTTAGACAGAGTTGCCACTTCGTCTAGGCATTCCCAGACTTCGTAATCATGCTTTTTGCGGAGAATTTCCACTAGTTTTTTGGCATCGTTTACGGCAGTGTTCAGGGGAGAAATGCCGTTGGTGTAGTTATTGATACCGATGATCAAGGCGAGATTGCGGGAAAACATGTTCTGCAAAAAGCACTTATAAAGATAACTTGAATACTAGTGATTAGTAGTATCCCATTTTGGCAAATATATCTTTTTATAGCAGTCGCCAGGGCAGTTATAACATGACAAAAGTCTCAAACCTAAGTAAGCGCAAGAGTTTGACTTGCGGACTTGCGGACTTGCGGACTTGCGGACTTCTGCTATATGTGGGCGGTATAATCACGCTCACACAGCAGTGGGATGCTCCCTATTTATTCCCCAAGATAATCTTTTGACTTTACGCAGAAATTCTTAGTTTCGTAATAAATCTTTACATACGGCGGTTTGCATAACTATCAGGTACACAGGATTTTTTCCCCTCTTCCCTCTTCCCCTCCTGGGAGGGGTTAGGGGTGGGTTCCTCTTCCCTCTTCCCCTCCTGGGAGGGGTTAGGGGTGGGTTCCTCTTCCCTTACTAAGGGCAGGGCTGTTTCAAAGTTTAATAAGTTAACGAGAAAAGGAGATAGGGGGATAGGGGGATAGGGGGATAGGGAAATAAACTAAAATTTTCCGAAAAATCCGCCAATTTAGTCATTAAAATCTGACAAATTAGTTGGGAGGAAGCAACTCCAATGACTAACAATTCGTGATTCGGCCTTCGAGGAGGGTTAGATAAATTTGGCCAAAATTCCGACTATTCGCGCTCCTTTTCTCCCCATCTCCCCATCTCCCCATCTCCCCATCTCCCCATCTATTTTTGGCGAGAATGAAACAGCCCTACCTTACTAAGGCTATGCTTTATAAACATATTTCTTTACAAAAAACTTGACAAAAGTAACTTGATATGATTAGTGTGATCAAAAAACTTGACGTCCCACGTTCTCGCTCAGTTTGTATAGGAAAAGCCTTTTGCCAAA
>NZ_JAAHHU010000930.1:0-1936 GCF_010672095.1 Moorena sp. SIO3I6
TTCCACTTACGAAAGTATAAAACGTTTGAATTTGAGAATCATGATTCAAACTGAAAATAGAAAACAAAAAGAGATAAAGGATGAAATAAACAGACTTATCAAGAAAACTTTATGTGGGGAACACATACAGGAAAAAGGCGAAGATTTTGTGAAGATGGCAGATGGAAGACGGATTAGTCTTGCCAACTCTTCTTCTGGTCAGCAAGAAACATTTCCCCTGACGATTATACTTTCAGCATTACCTTTTTTAGTTGATGCTCGTTCCCCTGGACAAACTGTTTATATTGAGGAACCAGAAGCTCATCTATTTCCAAGCGCACAACGAAACATGGTTGAGTTAATCGCCTGTGTGTTTAATTCTCATCCGGAAAAACTTCAATTCTTTATCACCACCCATAGTCCTTACATCCTAACTGCAATCAATAATCTGATTCAAGCTGGTATGCTCTATGAAGAATCTAGCCAGGATGTCTTACCTAAATTAGAAAAAATCGTTCCTAGATATAAAGCCCTGATTACCTCCGATTTATCAGCCTATGTCCTAGAAAATGGCAAAGCTGAAAATATGTTAGACAAAGAGACAGGTCTGATCGATGCCAATCTTATTGACGGTGTTTCTGATGAGCTAGCTATTGAGTTTGATGAACTTCTGGACTTAGCGTGAGTATTTATGAAATCTTGCCCAGGCTGTGAGGAATATAAAGATGACAAGAAAATCGTATTAAAGGAAAAGAAAAGTAAACTAACTTTTGAAAATCACAACAAAGATAAAATATTAGTAATTAAAGTTGATGGCTGCGCTATCGCAGATAATGAAACTAAGCGCTGTGATTATGCTCTTGTTTGTAGTAACGGAGAAATTTATGTAGAGTTGAAAGGAAGTAAGATTCTCCATGCAGTTGAGCAAATAGAATCGACTATTAGGTTACTTTCAGATAACCCAAAAAAAATCAAAAAGTGGTGCTTTGTAGTTTCTACTCGCGTTCCCAGGCAAACAACGACCATACAACAGCTAGAAAAGAAGTTTGATAAGAACTATAATGCTGAATTCAAAATTAAGACTATTCAAGATAGTTGTGATTTAAGTAAGCTCACCATCAAGAAAAAAAGTAGGTAAGCCTATGCTTAGGCTTCTTCTTCTTGACTTTCTTGAGAGTAAAGTCACTGTATGCTTCTTCAGTCTCCTGATTTTGAGCCTAACTGGTTGAGCTGTGTCTATTTTATAGGGAAGTCCGAAGAAAGGTGACAATTGGGCAACTAGGGAATTGTACTAGGAAGTCTGCTGAAACTTGATTGCGATTGACCTTTGGCCAAAAGGCCACGCTACGCGAACGGTCACGCTACGCGATCGCATCACCGGTTTTCTAGCTAGGGGTCGGGGGCGATCGCGACCCCTAGGTTAATTAGGCCAGACTTAGACTTATCGATGTTAAGTCAAAATGTCACACAGTGCGATCAAGCCCGCTGGTAGGTTAGGTTAAGTTAAGTAACCCAATAATCTCACTAAATTAATTTAACAAAACTCGCGGAATTCCCCACCCTCTTCCAGGGTGGGGATGGATAGCGAGACGACAACTTGTAATGACAAATCATCACGATTCATGTTAGAATAAAGATGGTCGCTGACCCGCCTGACTGACTAAAAGGCTACCTTACAAATGGTCTAAAATCCTATCAGTTTTTAGACCATTAGGTGTACAAAGTACTAGCAGAGCTCAGGGAAGAGACAAGCCCCGGCTGGTTGACCACAGAGTCGTAATTCCAAGGTGAGTCTGCCCTTGTAAACTATATGTCTGCGGAAGGCGGATATCTGCCTGTGGACGCTGAGTAAGACCGTATTGCAGCTTGCTGTTTGAGGCATCGGGGACGCGCGCGGGAAGCCCGAAAGACGAATAAAACCGTCCCTGAGAGGATACTGTCGTTAATTTAACAGCTG
>NZ_JAAHHU010000931.1:0-1922 GCF_010672095.1 Moorena sp. SIO3I6
AAAATTAATTATTAACATAAGTTAGTAGTCTAGTTTAGATTTAACAGGCTTTTTCTACTACTGGCTTAATGCCTAATGTGTCAAGCTACACACTTGTAGTCACTGGCAGTCTATCACCATTAGTTGTTTTGCACCTGATTATCTCTACTTTAAGGCATCTGTCAATAGATCTATTTTTAAAAAAATGTTAAGAAATGTTAATCTATATTAGAAATTGATGACTGAAACTGAAGTCTGACCATCTTCCACTACAGGTTTCTGATGCGCTTCTTGCTGCAATGGGAATAAATTGTTCCAATATCGATCAGGATCGCATTCCTCATAAATCTGCTGTTGTAGTAGTGAGTAACCATCGTGGCTTTCTAGATGTCCCGTTGTTGATGGTAGCCTTGGGGCAACGAATCCCCATTGCTTGTGATCATGGCATGGGACAAGCACCAGTGATGGGGGTGGGTTGTCAAGCAGATGGGTTGTTTCTCTCTATAAAAACCAAAATATAGACTGTGGGTGTTGTTACAACAGGCAAGTCAGTTTCGCGAACATCATCATTGGGTTGGGGTTTGTATACTCCGAGCCTAACCAATGGTGAATTTTACTCAGCCTTTGGAAATAGGCAACTTTCATAAAGGCTTTACCCACTTAGCTTTGTGGACATCAGTTAAACAGGCAGCGCCGCGCCTAAAGCGCGATCGCTTCCCAAGAAGAAATCGTACACTCAGTGATACCGCTGGGATGGTTACGTTTGTTTGACCCATCTGAACCCCGATTTGAACAAATGGGTTGGCATCCGATGGTAATTCATCGCTGTTTGGCAGTATTACTTGGACATTTCTATTGGATTACACAGAAACAGCGGAACTATCAAGGGAAACAGATTATGTGCTCCATTAGTAAGATATACCGGTATTAAATTGCTAGATTAGTACAGGGTATCAAGGATAAAGTATGAAGTATCAAGTATTAAGGCTCAAGGATAAAATAGGCTTGTTATTGTCTCACTTATGCTTGACTAAAAACTTGCTCAATCACCATAATTTAAACTACCTAGTTTATCTATAAAATTTCCTATTTAATATTTATAAAATATAGTTTTATACAGATTTAATAAATACAATAAAATGTCCTAAACATTCAATAATGAAGCGGTTTTGATATGAAGCATTATTCGTTATACTTACGCAAAAAAAATGTTGATGGCTATAATACTTCATACTGAAAGTAAAGAATGCCAAACGTTAATAGTTGTTCGTGTTTCTTGAGTCCGGGACAATCTAATCGGTGATTATCCACTATTTGTTTATTTACCAGAGATGGTTCCAATGGGTGAGCTGTTGGCAGTACAGGCTCAACATTGAGAAACTGATTTTGATTTCCGTTGTTTGGCGATCCCAACCGATGATTTAAGCAACTTGGAGAAGTTGGCAGGGGTAGTGGTTAACCTGATTGAAGCGGAACTCAACGAGGGAGCTTCACAGGACGTTATCTGTATGGTGAGTCGAAAGGAAGTCTGTCTGGTGCGTGAAGGTAGCTCTGAAAACCCCCCATAGGATTGACCGGATTATTTTGAGTAACCGAGCTACTTGTTTTAACCAACGAGCTTTCTTGATGCAAAGCGCGAGTGGGGAGGGGCTCCCCTGGTGACGAGAGTGATTTTCCTGAAATTGACTTTAGTTTCTGATTAGAAGTTCTAATCTTAACAAATCTTTATGATTTAGCCATTTTACCTTATACTACCAAAAGACAGTAGAAAGGAGAAAAAACAAGTATGTCGGAGGCCATCAAGCCGCTGACAGTACCCAAGGAGTTCCTGGGTGCCCCGGATAAGTTTAACTTAACGTTACTCATGTTTGTGGCGGCGATCATCTTGGTGGTCTGTTCCACCAGTGGTTACTGGCTTTGGGATTTGCCTAACGCTTGCTGCT
>NZ_JAAHHU010000932.1:0-1920 GCF_010672095.1 Moorena sp. SIO3I6
TCTATTGCCTATTGCCTATTGCCTATTGCCTCTTGCCTATTGCCTCTTGCCTATTGCCTCTTGCCTATTGCCTATTGCCTCTTGCCTATTGCCTCTTGCCTTTACAAAGCGCAAGTATGTTCACAACTCAAATATAAATGTTATCTCTACTTTCCAAGAATTGTTATGACACACCAACCTTTTCTACACTGGATGCATCGCTGGTCCCGCCCTCTGATCGCAGGAATAGCCTCTTTGGGTGCTGTAGCAACTGCCTATCCCAAAATCATCCAATTAACACAACGTAATTCTACTTGTCGTCCCAGCGGTTGCAATCTACCTCCCACTCCCACCAGTGCCGATGCTGCCATCTTGAGTTCACCCATCACCTTATTAGGCTTAATTGCTTGCATTAGTATGGTGGTTTTTGCGATCGCTCCCCTGCTTGTGAATTCAAAAGCACATAAACAGTTCCGCTCTCCCTTAGAAAAGTGGACAATTGTGTTACTAGCAGTTGGTGGGACATTAATGCTAATTGTCAGCAGTTACCTGCTATATACGACACTGTTTGAATTCCACGAAAAGTGTAGCTTTTGTATTATGTCTACTTTATTGTCAGCGAGCTTGTTTATTCTGGCCTTGAGCGCTGGTGGTTGGCAGAAATTGAGACAACAACTGCTCACGGTAACTATGGTGGTGATACTGTTGCTCCTTGGGCTACTGGGTCTTTATACCCTGGGGAATATCAGTCGCTCTGCCACGGAAATCAACTATACTATAACCAGCTCTTCTAGTGAAGCACACATGGCTCTAGCAGAGCATTTGCAGAAACTAGAAGCGAAAATGTATGGTGCATTTTGGTGCGATCATTGCAATGAGCAAAAAGAAATGTTTGGTCAAGGTGCCTGGAGCCAAGTGAATTACATTGAGTGTGATGCTAAAGGTAAAAACTCTCGCCCAGACCTCTGCAAGGCCGCCAAGATTAAAGGTTTTCCCACTTGGGAGATTAACGGTCAGTTGTATTTAGGGAAACAATCATTGCAGACGTTAGCCGATTTATCTGACTACAAAGGTTCCCATAACTTTCAGAATTATTCTAGTCAAGCAGTGCCAGAAAAGGAGTGAATCATGGCTTTTCAGGCAAATCAGCCATTGGTAGATTTCAATTTTGGTAAAAATAGGTTAGCTAAATGGCTGCTAAGACTACTCCTTTTGTGCCTCGTATTTGGAGGAGGCTATGCAGCTTATCGCCAGCGGGTTGCCCTGCCAAATCAACAAGCAAAAACCCAAACGCAAACTGTATCTGTAGAAAAACTGAACCTAGCGGTCACAGTTTCTGCTAATGGCGTCATTGAGCCCGAACGTGCGATTAATCTTAGCCCTAAAACTACAGGATTGCTGAAAACTCTGTTAGTCAAGGAAGGCGATCGCGTACAAAAAGGGCAAATTCTTGCCTATATGGATGACTCCAATCTCACCGGGCAATTAACTCAGGCAGAAGGACAACTAGCTGAGAGACAAGCAAATCTGCAAAAGTTGCTAGCTGGCAATCGTCGAGAAGATATTGCCCAAGCTCAAGCACAACTGGCTGAGGCACAAGCAAATTTGGAAAAGTTGCTGGCTGGCAATCGTCCAGAAGATATTGCTCAGGGCTTGGCACGATTAGAAAAAGCACAAGCAAATCTGCAACAAGCTGAAGATGACCTCCAGCGCAAGCAGGAATTAGCAACGGCTGGTGCTATTTCTGTGGAAGATTTTAATCAAGTCCGGACGGCCCGTGATACAGCCGAAGCAGGGGTAAACGAAGCCCAGCAAGCTTTGCTACTCCTAAAAGCAGGGGCACGGCCAGAAGACATTGCTCAAGCCCGGGCTAGAGTGATGCAAAGACAACAAAGTTTGAAACTAGCCAAAGCAGGGGCACGGCCAGAAGACATTGCCCAA
>NZ_JAAHHU010000933.1:0-1918 GCF_010672095.1 Moorena sp. SIO3I6
TGAAGAAGTTAGAGTCGATGATAAAGAAATGGAAATCAGTGCTAAAGCCGCACCGATTCTCTTTATAACCAGTAATGATGAGAAAGATTTACCGGATGCTTTCCTACGCCGGTGTTTATTCCACTATGTTAAATTTCCTAAATTCGAGCAGATTGTGCATATTGTCAAGGCTAGATTTCCAGATATTGCCGATGAACTGACCCAAAAATCCGTTTCCCGATTTTTAGAATTGCGTGAATTAATGGCAGAGGAAACTGGACGATCTACTAAAAAAGTAAGTACCAGTGAGTTATTGGATTGGATTCAAGCCCTAAACCAAGATACTCTAGAAGAAGCATTACAAAAATTATCCCAAAAACCGCTTCCCTATTTAGAAGTATTGCTAAAGAGTTGGGAAGCACATATTAGTTATCTCAGGCTAAGTGAGGATACCGAATGAATGAGCCAGCACTGCTAGAGTTATTCAATCGTCTCCGAGAAGCAGGGCTACCCTTAGGGTTAGAGGAATATCACCTGTTGCTCCAAGCAGTGGATGGTGGTTTCGGTAAGGATGACCGCAATGCCTTAGCTCAACTGTGTTCCACCCTTTGGGTTAAATCTGAACAGGAGCAACTTATCTTTCAAGAGTATTTTAACCAGTTAATCCCCGAAGATACTAGACAGCAAGTTTTACCAAGCAGTACGGAAACAAGTCGATATCAAGAAAGGATTGTAGATAGCTCAGAAGCCGATGATGCCAATACCAAAAATGGGAAACCTGTTCGAGGGATTAAATACATTATTTTGGGAGTTATTGCTGCCCTAGTAACAGCTATCGTTATTCCTTTTATTCCTTGGCTATGGCCAAAACCACTGCCAGAAAATCCTGGTACTTTAAGCTTTAAGACTATTCCATTCTCTAACTCCCTTGGGATTATACACGAGAATGACAAAAATCTAAAAATTATAATTGCTCGTACGGGTGGCAGTAGAGGTGAGGTCAGTGCAACAATTATTATTGATGAAAGCAAGGATTATTATCTAGGACGATTAGTTAATTATAGGAAATATAGTATAGATCAAAAAAACGATGACTGGACAAAAAAAGTAATAGCATCATTTAAGGACTTTAAAAAAACATCTATCACTGTCACATTCACTGATGATAAATCTGGATTACAGGAAGTAATTATTCCTATCTTATATGACAAAATTAACGAGGGAAATGAGCCAATTACTATACGATTAACTAACCCTCAAGGACAAGTTAAAATAAGTCCAAAAGACACTGCTACGTTGACTATTACTGATTCAGAATATCTAGCATTATTTGCTTGGTTTTATTCTTTAGTAGAATCTTTAGTAGAACGGTTTGGTTCTTGGTGGGAACTTGGTCTGATTATAATTGCAGGCTTGTTGACCCTACTGATTGTTGTGAAAATAATAAGTCTGCGAAAAAAAATTAGAGCTTCTGATCAGGAAGATACTGAAGATCTGACAAATTTACCGATAGCTAAGCTCTCCCCTAAAGTTATTCAAAGCCTATTTGACAAAATACAAGTTGTCAAAGCAATCAAACAGCCTGACAGTCAGCTGGGAGAGACTTTCCTGATTATAAATAACGATCTTCCCGTTACCTATCGGCAAATGAAGCAGGGGTGGCGCTATCTGCGACATTTAATGGGAGAGGGGGTACCAACGGAACTAGACCTGGAAGCAACCGTAGAGCAAATTGGACAACAGGGTGTTCTACTGAATCCGGTACTAAAGCCTCGTCGCATTAATAAGATAGAGCTTTTATTGCTGATCGATCAAGATGGCTCGATGGTGCCTTTTCATCACTTTTCACAAGCACTGGTGGATACAGCCTCAAGAGGTGGACGTTTTAATCAGGTTAGGGCTTATTATTTCCATAATTGCCCCAGTGACTATCTTTACC
>NZ_JAAHHU010000934.1:0-1917 GCF_010672095.1 Moorena sp. SIO3I6
GGCAAAGCCGACGCTACGCGAACAGGCCGGGGAGTGTCAAATAAAAGATTGAACCTGGGGCAGAGTAATTGTGAAAGATACCCGAGACGTGCGAGGAGTGTCAGACGGGCCAGTGGAGACATCTACTTGCCAGCTCATGGTCGCGTAGCCTCCAAGTTTGTTCACTGTGCTCGGGAATATTTCAATAACCTGGATTTGCCAGTGGAAATTATCCCCCTCTACGGTTCTGTTGAACTTGGTCCAATTACCGGGATGTCGGAGGCAATTGTGGACTTGGTGTCCACAGGTCGTACCTTAAAAGAGAATGGCTTAATTGAAATTGACATTTTGTATGAGAGTACAGCACGACTGATTGCCCATCCCATCAGTTATCGCCTCAATACTGATGGTATTAACAATTTGATTGAGCAGATTCGAGAGTTGACTAAGGTCAGTGCTGAATCTTTAGTGAGTTAGTGATGAGTCTTTAGTTAGTAGGGTGTGTGACTAACCCACCCTCACAAGTAGAGTTATTCCGTAAGTACTGTAGAGTTTTTTAGAGGTTGTCTGAGAAGTATCATTTGCTACATCCAAGCCCCCTAAATCCCCCAATTTTGGGGGACTTTTAGAAGCAAATTGACTCTTGTTCCCCCCAAAGTTGGGGGGCTAGGGGGGCAAAATTCAGTATCAAAAAACTTTTCAGATATCCTCTTAGTCTACACTTTTAAAAACTAATGCGATACTTATAATATATCAGAAACGATAGACAAAGAATCAGAGTGATTAACTAATAAAGTCTCAATCTCATTCAAAATAGTTGGAAATCTATCTATAAAGTATAGCTTTTTTTATAAAATCACTAGTCCTCATCTTCTTCATCTCCCCTCTACCCATAGTTGCCTATAGACTGTTACCTCACTAGACACTTTGGGGAATTGTATAGATAAGTCCTACTAACCAGTTTTCCTGATACTGCGCCATTAGCAGTGCTAATTGTCATGGGCACTCAAGATTTGTTCTCAACTGTGTGCTCATAATCAATCTCAACTAAACGAGGCTTAAGATGAAGGTAAAAAATACGTTAATTGCTGCTGCAACTGCTATGGTTTTCGCTTTTGCTTCAGGGTTAAATGCTCAAGAACCAGTTATTGGTGATATCAACACCGCATCAGAATTTATTACCTCGACAATTCAAGCCTTAGCTTCTAACAAGCAAATTATTAATGAGTGCGGTAAAGAGTTAATAATTGAAGATATGACTAGTGTTACTCAAGATTTCCCTAATATCGAAGCCTACCCTACACTAGGATAAATTCAATACAGGATTTCCTTCACACCTGGAGCTAATACTAATCCTAGCTACTGCGCTGCTAGCTTCAAGAGTCGCATGAAGTTAAAATTAAACGGGCGATACCTTAATCCTAGGGGTGCAGAATTATTGTCTACTCCCAACACTTATGAATTTCGAATAATGGTACCAGGTCAAGAGAATTATGAATTTACAATTCAGAATTCTTAACTTCTAGATATTACTAGATTAATACCATACTCTAGAGTACTCTACAAACATCTTTACAATAAAAGAAGTAAACCCTATATAGTATGGCATGGACTGGCAAGAAATATCTGGTAACTGGGTTTTAATCCCCAATCGTCCCACTGGGATTATCCATTTCCTGGGTGGGGCGTTTATTGCTACAGCTCCCCAAGTAACCTACCGATTGTTACTGGAAGAATTAGCACGTCAACGGTATGCAGTGATTGCGACACCGTTTGTGAATACCCTCGACCATATTGCGATCGCACGAGATGTACTCAATCGCTTCGAGACTACTCTCAATCGCTTACAGGTAACCAATGCTTTACGGAAACGGTATCTACCCATCTATGGTATCGGCCACAGCATGGGGTGCAAACTGCATTTGTTGATTGGCAGCC
>NZ_JAAHHU010000935.1:0-1917 GCF_010672095.1 Moorena sp. SIO3I6
GGTAGACTTTGCAACGCTTTCAACAGCAAATCGCCCCCCTTGCGCTTCTCGGCTAAGTTTGTGGCTGCAAACATCAGAACTGTTTTGCCCGTGGGAATGTTGAGTACAGATTTGCACTGTTGGGATTCGAGGGGCTGATAGACTTCGGTATTAATACCATTTGGAATATGGTGAATCTCAAACCGGTTGAGCATACTTTGCTTAGCTTGCTCACAAAGCCAGCGACTGGGAGTAACAATTGTTAAGTTTGAGTGACTATAAGCCCAGTTTTTTAGCTTCCACTCTATATGAGTATTATCTTTTGGAATAGCTGGGTAAATATTTAGATCAGGACATTTTCCACAACCACGTTTCCAGCGATCGCAGTCATAGCTATAGGCACAATGTCCAGTAAAGCTCCACATATCATGGAAGGTAAACACAGCAGGTTTACGTTTAGTTAATGAAGGGATTGCTAAATAATTAAAGTATCCACGACTGCCACCATGAAGCACATGAAAATTGAGTACATCGGCGTTTTTATAAAAGCTGTGCTTAGGAATCGTAAAGGTGCCCAGTTTATTAATATAGTAAAGTCCTAGTTGTTGGGTAATCGGGGCAGTTAGTTTATCTAGAATGGCTAAACGGGCAGCATAATCTACACGATCACTAATCGTTTTGGGTCTCCAGACTAACAATCGTGAGTCTGCGCCTTGACCGAGCAAACCTTGATGGAGTCGGTAGCCTGCGATCGCGGCTCCCCCAGAAAGATCAGATTGATTGATATGTAGGACTTTCATGGTGCTCGCTAATGATTCCAGGTACTTCAACGTTGTTGATTGCTGCTCTTAACTCCTGCTCGTGTTCCAACCTACCAGCTGCATAATTTTCATAGAAAAGCTTGGAAGTAATCTGCTCCCCAAAGCCAACAATACTGGGAACATTAAACAGTAGCTTTAGGGAGACACAAGCTGTGCTGACGGCAAACACCCTGGGTTGATTATTTGGGTTTGAATCTAGGGGGAGAAAAGCTTCTGCAAAAAATACCTCAAACGGTAGAAAAAACAGGTCTGGTTCTGATAATATTATTATTTTATCAAACAAGTCAGATAGGGCATCCTCCAACTTCTGGAGTTTAACATTGTCATCTCTAGGATGGGGTTTTATCACCAGTACTGTGTTTGGCTCTATACCTTCAGCGATCAGGAATTCACGGTAAGCAGCAATTTCATTATCCTGAGACATTCTACGAGCCTCAGAGAAATTTGAAGTGAGTAGGATTGAAACGGGAGATTCAGCAATTTTATTGCGAAACTGGAGAACGTATTCTGGGTTTACCAAACCCCTGAGCTTTTGAAACGTTTCGAGAAGCCACACTTTATTTAAGGTGACAGTTTTCATGGGAGGGGATTCCCCAAACGCTTCAGGTAATACAAAATAACCGATATCAAATTTTGGTCTAATTTTTAGGTAAGTGATTAGTCGTAAACTCGTCTTGATTTTACGAACTAATGCTTTTTGTTTTTTTTGTATGTAGCGAATTAAATTAAATTTAGGTTCTGGCTTATCTGCAAATAACGCCTTTGATTTTACCGAAAAGTAAAAGCCAATACTATCACCGTAACAAATTGTTAGGGCAGATTTGTAAGTATTAATCAGTAGCTTATTTCCAAACATCCAATTACGGCACAGGTAAATTTCATCAGCCCTATTAGTGCCAACCATTTCATGGACTATCCGGAAAATTTTTGATGGGCTGGAATAGTCTAATCGACTCTCAATATCACTGAGTTTATCAGGGGTGATGTAAAAAATTTTATGCCACTCCCCCACTAACTCTGCTATCCTTTTGATAAAGGCGGCAAATTCATCAATTTGCCCAGGGGGAGAATAAAGATGATAAATAACAAGGTAATCTTGGTATTTAATAGTAAGGTC
>NZ_JAAHHU010000936.1:0-1916 GCF_010672095.1 Moorena sp. SIO3I6
TGCAAGATCGCTTGATAAGCATTCTGGGACAGTGGCTGCTTAATGTGTACGAATCCATCAACTTTAATGACTTTCAAAATCTCGGCGCTTAAAGCCTCAATATCCATTGTCTCATTATGTCCATCAATAAGGGTTTTGGATTCTGGAAATTTTTCAGTTTTCTTCATATTCCTCGCGATTATCTTGTTGGGTTGTTTCAAACTCGGAAAGATACAGACTTTCAAGAGAGCCGATCATCTGGTTTAAATCGAACATATCACGAACGCTTTGACCTCCGTTGTAAATTAGCGATTCTCTTAAGGAATTGTTTTCCAGAATAGTTTTTATCCCCTCGTAGATTTGATCGCAGTTTTCATAATCCACCAAGTAAGCATGTTTATTATGAACAATAAATTCATCTACTACCCCTGAGCGCGTGAACACAGAAGGGATTCCTGCTGCTAGGGCTTCTATATATACTTGTCCAAAGGCTTCCATATTTGGAGCCATGGGAACATGAACAAATACATCGAAAAGCTGATACAACGCGAACATATCATTTTCAAACGGAATCTCCACATATCTGTCAGTAGGTATTGATTGGAGTTGCCTATGGATCTCCTTTCGGTAGTTTCCGCGAGCATTTGCTAGTACAAGAAAGGCAGACGGATAATCTTCAAGCAACTTGCCAAAGGCTGGTACTATATAATGAACACCCTTCCAAGCTACATATCTTGATACAACACCGACTACTGGAGCGACATTTTTGATATTATATTTTTCTTTGATATTTTGTAAATTTTCTTCGGAGACCTTGGCAAAGGCTTCCAAATCAAAACCAGGATGTATGGGGATCACCTTGCTTGGAGCAACTCCATCGTAGGAAATCACTATGTCTTTGACCTTCTGGCTAGTCATTGTGATTTTTGAAGAAAGAAAATTGTTAAAATGATCGTAAACTTGACCCCAAGGAACCCGTTGCGGCCAGGGGAAGGGGCCTGCATGAGTTCTACTTTGTATACGTATTTGCACCCCCGCCAAACAGGCACCACTTAAGCCGACTAGGGAGCCATCCACTCCATATGTATGTACGATATCAGTCTTATTCTTTCGACAATAACGGGAGATTTTCCAGATAACCCAAAACAGGTTAAGGCTATATTTATTCGAGTATTTGATACTAATATATGGAATTTTTTGTGCCGTCAAATACTCGGGTAGGTCTGTTTGCCCTTGGTTTAGTAATATAAATGATAATTCAAACCTCTCTTTGCTTAATTCACTACAGATCCATTCAAAGCGTTTAAATCGTAAATTTGTTGCTATGACATAAGTTACTCGAATTTTCCTTCTCTTGTTGGCTTGGATGATTTGTTCTCCTCCAAGGCTTTTATTCATTAACAATCTCCTTAGTAATAAAGCCACTCGTCTCGCTTCGATTGCTCGAAGCCTTTAATTAATTTGAGCCAAAGCACTGGCTTCTACAGTTATTCTGTGCAAGAACATTGAAGCAGCTTTATGTACTTTAAAAACAGCTATTTTTGTGATTGGTTTAATCATTTAGACGATAATTTAACTGCTTCATCAGCAGTGATAAACCCCTGGAATTAAGTAAATATCTACATCCATATCATTGTCAAAATTACCTCTGACGAGGCTGTGACCTCCGTTAATAACTGAAGTAACCCCATACAGGTGTACTATCAATCCCTCAAAGCTTACTATGCTTGCATTTTGACATGCAGTACAAATCTACTACTAGGTACAAATCCATTGATCGCCTTATGAGCAGATTTGGGCTGATCTATTTGTTTTTTTTGTTTTTATATTTTAGAGCGTACCCTGATCAAAAACAAGGGTTGACATGGGTACGGATATCTGCGGTGCGGGGGCACAAAGTTTCTCCAACTGGTCTGTCCCCAGTAGTACTATTGTTC
>NZ_JAAHHU010000937.1:0-1915 GCF_010672095.1 Moorena sp. SIO3I6
GATGAAAGCGATGAAAACTAAATCTCAAAAAATCAAATTATACTCAGTAAACGATCTGAAATCACTGTCCCAGTTAGCCTGTATATCATCTGAAACCCGCTTAGCAATGCAAGCTGTTGCTAAAGTGCTACCTTTTCGAGCAAATAACTACATTGTTGAAGAACTTATTGATTGGAAAAATATACCAGATGATCCAATTTTTCGCTTAACGTTTCCCCAGCCAGACATGTTATCCTCAAGGGATTTGAATACCATGGTTCAACTCCTAAAAGACAATGCTCCAGAAAAAATCCTGCGACAAACTGCCAATGAAATTCGTCTTCGACTTAATCCCCATCCCGCAGGACAAAAGCAATACAACGTCCCGTCGTTTGAAGGTGAACCTTTACAGGGAGTGCAACACAAATATCAACAAACAGTTTTGATTTTTCCCACAGCAGGTCAACACTGCCATGCCTACTGTACATTCTGTTTCCGTTGGCCACAATTTGTCGGACTAGATGATCTTAAATTTGCGACTCGCGAATCGGGTCATTTTCAAGATTATCTACGAGAACACAAAGAAGTCACTGATGTATTGCTTACTGGTGGTGATCCGATGACCATGAAAGCACGACAGCTGGCTTTATATATCGAACCTTTATTAGAAGGGGAATTTGACCACATTCAAACTATTCGCATTGGAACCAAATCACTTTCTTATTGGCCCCATCGATATGTCACCGATGAAGATGCTGATGATTTGTTGCGCTTATTTGAAAAAGTAGTGCAACAGGGTAAGCATCTAGCAATCATGGCTCACTACGAACACTGGCGAGAACTAGATACACAAATCGCTCAAAAAGCAATCCAACGCATTCGAACAACGGGAGGGGAAATTCGAACCCAAGCTCCTGTTGTTCGCCACATCAATGATAGAGCCCATACCTGGGGTAAAATGTGGCAAATGCAGGTACGCTTAGGCTGTATTCCCTACTATATGTTTGTCGAACGACAAACAGGAGCTAAAGACTATTTTGAAATTCCTTTAGTTAAGGTGTGGGAAATTTATCGTCAAGCAATACAACAAGTGTCCGGACTAGGGCGAACTGCTCGTGGTCCGGTAATGTCTGCCTTACCAGGAAAAGTCAAAATTGAAGGTATTAGCGAAATTCAAGGGGAGAAAGTGTTTGTTTTGTCTTTTTTACAAGCTCGTAACCCTGAGTGGTGCAATCGACCTTTCTTTGCCAGTTTTGATGCTGAGGTAACCTGGTTAGGAGATTTGAAGCCTGCTTTTGGTGAATCGAAATTTTTCTATGAAAGCGAGCTAGAAGAAATTTTGACCCGGAAGATGGTGTAAGGTGATTAACAGAACTTAGCTAGGCGCTTTAAGCGATCGCACCCACAACCTAACCAAAAGTTATCATTTATTCCATTCCATTGAGCTAAAGATTTTCAAAATGATTAAGCAATAAGACGTTGTTATTATTCTCAAAGACGGGGAAAGTTTACAGTATAATCCCAAAGATTATCTGAATTTCCATCAGGAACTTTCCTCAAAAGACCGAGAAATTAGGATCCTGTACCAAAATGAACCCGTTTTTGATGTTGTCGTTCCGAAAGGGGTGTTTAATCCCTACGGTGGAATTGCTGCTCAAGCGTTTATGAGTGGTGTTTTGAGTGGTATTGTTGACGTCCAAGGAAAGCGGGTGCTAGACCTCGGATGCGGTGCGGGAGTGATTGGCTTTTGCTGTATTTTGAAACAGAGTCAAAAGGTCTTATTTTCCGATCTTCATCCCAACATCGGGGCAGGGCTATTTCATTCTAAATATAAACAAGATATGGTATAATTGAGCGCAAATTTAGTCTAATCCATCTACTCTTGTGTCTCAAATCGCAATTATAGAAGCCTTTGCAGAGCTCGAAGACCCTCGTC
>NZ_JAAHHU010000938.1:0-1914 GCF_010672095.1 Moorena sp. SIO3I6
TTTTTACCGTAGGTTCTGTTGTGCGATCGAACCAAATATCAACCTCCCATTTTTTAGTATCATCTAACTCAGAAACGATGGTGCCCAACAAATTAGCACTCCCATCATCGTATTCATTAAAGGTACCTTTAGGGTCAAATAGAAATCTCCCTGATTCCAACTCAGGTAACCAGAAAGAGTGTCCTGACCAATAGGTGTCTGGGTTGCTATGAGCTTCAGTGGCTATCCAGGACTTCTTGACGAGATCAGCTGCCTGGGCTTGTCCTACTGCTCCCAAAACTATAGACCCTAAAACTAATCCACTGCTTACAAATTTAGTTATGTTCATGTTATAGACGCCCTAGTTATTTTAATAAATTAATGAATTGACTGTAGTCTGTAATTAATTTTGACTAAATGTTTGACTAACTCGATCATAGCCTGACCTGTCAGTAAAATCACTTTCAGTAAATTAACTGATATTTACAGTCTGCAAATCTGATGATTGCGATCGCGTTAGCGCTAACGTATAAAACGTATAACTTTTGTATTTTTTGTGTATAAATTAATAGCAAACAAAAAATCCTCTGACTTTTGAACTGGCACCAAACTTGATTGCATGACCTGGAGCTAATCTACAGAGCATAGCCGGTGCATTTTTACCCTGCTATAGCTTGACAAATTGCCCTTAATTAAGGGAAACTCTAGGTTGTCCTATGGGAGGGCGAAGCCAAAGGACATAAAACCTAGGGTTTCAGCCATTAATTACTTGCCCGAACTACTTACTTCGCCAAATTACTTCCCCCAATGGGTCGCCCCTACCCAAAAATCCCTGACGCCAGACTTTCCATCGGAGGCGTGCTATGCCGGAAAACACGATCTCAGCAGAAATTGAGTCATCCCCGAACCACTCTAGACAAGCTGCTTTAGCTCTACAACAGCTTGGGTTTCGGATCCTGCACATTGGACCGACTATAAGTGTACAAGCTCCGCAATCCCTGTGGGAATCAACTTTCAATGTTTCCTTCCAACCACAGCAGAAAACCCTGATCCAGGAGATAGATGGCAGTGAGGTTACCTATCCCAAAGCTGCGGTTGACCATATACAAATTCCTGAGCAACTACAAACCTTGGTAACTGGGGTGATGTTTGTAGAGCCCCCAGAATTTTTCTGATCGCTCTTAGCGGAAGCTGAGGCCGTTGGCCACGCTACGCGAACGCTTCATCCCGTAGCGTGGCCAACGGCCAATCCAGTTAACGATAATCCGAACATTCTCCAGGCTAGAGGCACGACCCGATGCTGCCTTTACTGTTGAATAGTGAGTGAAAAATTTCGTGAATTATTATAAACTAAAACCGAAAAAAACAAAAGTACCCACGAGGGTGAGGTCAATATGTGATCACAGATACCAAACTAAAGAAGTAAACCAAAGACGTAAAGCATCTTGCTTTGTTGATTAACAACGACAGGGATAGTCATAAACCCCTGTCTAACTAGGATTTAACTAAAAAGCTAATTATGATACAACAACTACAGACTGGAGAACAGCGAGTTTCCTTTGAAGCCATTATCGCATCAGAAAGTGGCCAATCTATGTTCGCAAGTGACACCTACCTCCAACCGGAGAATCTTCAACAATTCGCTCCACCCCCTGGACGGGGCATTCAAGCTGCAAATGTTTTACAATCCCTTGGCTTTCGAGTGCAGCAAATCGGAACTTTTTCCATTAGTGCTGATGGACCACGGGAACTGTGGGAACGGGTCTTTAGCACCCGAGTTGAACGGGACAGCCAACTGATTAGCGAGGCTCATCCTGAACTGGGAGAAGTGACCTTCTTGCGCCATGTTGCTGGTGCTCCCTTTAGCATTCCCGAAGAGCTATCTGGGTTGATAGAGCGCGCTTATCCCCAACGTCCACCCATTTTATTTGAGTC
>NZ_JAAHHU010000939.1:0-1913 GCF_010672095.1 Moorena sp. SIO3I6
AACAGGTGTGACGGAAGTGGGATTGCAGTGGCCGGGCAACCGAAAGTGGTTATCTGAGGTTTCTGTAGTTCCATTGCAGCAGTCTGTAGCTGATCTAGGAACTGCTTATAAAAACTTTTTCGATTCCTGTAATGGGAGGAGAAAAGGCCGAAAAGTTAGACCGCAAAGGTTCAAAAAGAGAACCAATAAACAGTCAGCTAGATTAACTCAGAGAGGATTCTATATTCAAGGTGATGGGGTTTATTTAGCCAAGATTGGAGTAGTTAAACCTATATGGTCTAGAGAACTACCGTCAGACCCAAGCTCTGTAACTATTATCAAAGATTGTGCCCATAATTATTTTTTAAGCTTTGTTGTAGATATTGAGCCTATTCATATCGATGTCAAGAATCAAAGTATTGGGATTGACTTGGGTATCAAGACATTTGCTGTAATGAGTGACGGGAGCGAAGTACATAGCCCTGACTACTCAAGGCTGGATTGAGCAAAGCTCACGCTACGCGATCGCAAATTAAGAAAAGCTCAAAAGAAATTCGCCAAGCAACCTAAAGGGTCAAATCCCAGAGAAGTGACTAGGCGACGAATAGCCAAGATAAATAACAATATAGCTAATAAAAGAAAAGATTTCCTGCATAAACTATCAACCAAGACTGTTGTCGAGAACCAAGTAATAGTCCTAGAAGATCTGAATGTATCAGGAATGATCAAAAATCGCAAGTTAGCGCTTAGCCATAAGTCAGCAAGGATGGGCTGAATTTAGAACTCTTTGTAAGGCCAAATCCGACAAGTACGGAAGGGACTTCAGGGTTATTAGCCGCTGGGAACCCACCAGTCAGGTTTGTTCGGATTGTGGCTTCAAATGGGGAAAGCTTGATTTGTCTATACGTTCTGTGCTTTGCTTGAGCTGCGGTACTGAACAAGACAGAGACGTCAACGCTGCAAAAAATATAGAAAAGGTCGGCATGGGGCATCGGCACGACCATAAACGGGCAAGGAGAGATGGTAAGACTGCTGAGACCGTAGGTCACGCTACGCGAACGGCAGCACAGCTCGATGATCTGTCAAGAATCACCGTTCTTCCTTCGGCGGTGAGTATGTCAAAGTTCAGAAATTAGTGGGCTTGTTGAATGAAGGAGCCAGCATTATTTTGAATGCGTCAGCGGTAAACGAGAAAGGAGTGCCGATGGGCAGCCTTTACTTTGCCACCAAAGCCGCTGTTCGCTCCTTTGCTCGTTCCCTAGCTGCTGAACTGGCTCCCCGCCAAATTCGCGTCAATGCTGTCAGCCCTGGTATCGTTCGCACTAACTTTGAGAGCAAACTCGACCTGCCGGATGGCGCGTTTGAAGGCTTCATCGAAGCTGTCAAGGAAGCTGCGCCGCTCCATGGCCTTTGGGCCACGCTACGCGAACGAGAAGGAAAACCGGAGGAAATTGCCCAGGCGGTCGTTTTTCTGGCTAGCAACGAGTCTTCTTATATGACGGCGGTTGACCTAGTCGTAGACGGTGGCTACATGAACTTGAATTCTCCACGGGTTGAAACCGCGTGGATTCTAAGCTGATATCACTACGCGGGTTGAAACCGCGCTGAGTCCTTTGGACTCGCTTCGCGAACGTGATGCTTACAATACGATCTAGAAAGGTAATTCAGACCATATCGTTTGACAGATTCAAAACTGCCCTACATCCCTGGCCTATGGCCACGCTACGCGAACGGATTAACTCAAAAAGTCAACCTGTGAATTTACTTTTAATTTAACTAGCTTTCGGAGTGGTTGTACCAAACAAATCAGGGCAATAAATCACTACTTTTTGCTGCGTTACTTGCTTGTACCATAGTCGTAGGATATACCCCGTCTCTTCCTGGCCGGAATTTCACCGTACTAGCAAAATATAAACGTGACCAACCTTGTCCCT
>NZ_JAAHHU010000094.1:0-25422 GCF_010672095.1 Moorena sp. SIO3I6
TTCCCCCTCTCCCCATCTCCCCATCTCCCCATCTCCCCATCTCCCCACCTCCCCATCTCCCCATCTCCCCATCTCCCCATCTCCCCATCTCCCCACCCTCCCTCTAATTATGGGTATTCAACCTGACTTGATATTACTTCCTTTGCCATCCGTAAAAATTCTGAAATACAAAAAATTATTTATTGAAATTAGCGGGATTGCACCCATGAAAAAACAGTAATTTTTTCGATATTAATAGAAGTATTGGTAAATCCAATTATCAGTTAATTTCAAAAACTAGTTATAGCTCGGTAATCAGACGCTCATTACCAATTACTAATTACCAATTACTAATTACCAATTACTAATTACCAAAAGGGAGGATTTATTAGTTGCAGCCATAATCAGAATTGGCATAAAGATTCTTGCTGTAGCTCTTCAAGACGCTTTAGTAATGCACAATAATGATATTTTGGTCAAGGGAGTTTATGTTAAATTTTGTTACAAAAACTGTCATTCAGGCGTAAAATATGGAATTGAAGCCGAATAAATAGTTATAGGGTTAAAATCCCTGATTGGGCATTTTGCACCACCAACCTGACTTGACAATGGTCGTGAGTTCTCAGTGCTAAAGCCAATAAATCATCAATACACAAATTTGGTGAGTCTACACCCGGCTGGCAACATCTACTAGAGATTATGCGAATCCTAATATATTCTTACAACTATCATCCAGAGCCAATTGGGATTGCCCCATTGATGACTGAACTAGCAGAAGGGTTGGTCAAAAGAGGCCATGATGTTCGGGTCATTACTGCCATGCCCAACTATCCTCAACGTCAAATTTATGAGGGATATCGAGGGAAATTGTATCTTACCGAACACATCAACGGTGTGATTGTAGATCGCTGTTATGTGCGGATTCGCCCGAAACCCAATTTGATCGACCGATTATTGCTAGAGGCCAGCTTTGTTGCTAGCAGCTTCCTCAAGGCTCTGAGTTCTCCTCGCCCTGATATCATTATTTTAACTAGTCCACCACTGCTAGTTTCCCTACCAGCGGCGGTTTTGGGGTGGATACACCGAACGCCAGTAATTCTAAATCTCCAAGACATTTTGCCAGAAGCTGCTATTAAAGTAGGCTTACTGAGCAACCAAGCTCTAATCCGTGCATTAGAGGTTGTAGAAAGGTTTGCTTACCGCACAGTCACCAAAATCAGTGTTATTGCTGATGGCTTTGCCAATAACCTGCGCAGCAAGGGTGTGCCAAGCTCTAAAATTGTCAAGATTCCCAATTGGGTTGATGTTAATTTCATCCGTCCCTTACCAAAAGAAAACAACTCCTTTCGCACTGCCCATCACCTTAATGGTAAGTTCGTTATACTCTACTCCGGTAATATTGCCCTCACTCAAGGTTTAGAAACTCTGATTAAGGCAGCATCTAGGGTGCGTCACGTTCGAGATATTGTGATTGTGATCGTCGGAGAACAGAAAGCCTTAGGGCGACTAAAGCAGTGCTGTAAGACTTGGGAAGCCAATAATGTTAAGCTGATACCATTTCAACCTCGGGAAAAACTACCGGAAATGCTAGGAGCAGCGGATGTGGGCTTGGTCATACAAAAGCACAATGTAATTTCTTTCAATATGCCCTCCAAAATCCAAGTACTGCTAGCTAGTGGTCGCCCCATCCTAGCTTCTGTTCCTGCTAATGGTACCGCTGCCAGAGCTATCAAAAAAAGCGGCGGTGGCATTGTTGTTCCCCCAGAGGATCCAGAAACTCTAGCAGCAACAATCCTAGAGTTGTATAAGGATCCGGCAAGAGTTACATTACTGGGCAACAGAAGTAGACAACATGCTCTTCAATATTATTCCTTCGATCAAGCTCTCAACCGTTACGAAGAACTCTTTTCTGAGATTAACAATCAGCGGTTAATGGCAGCGGTTCAGAAGTCTTGATCAATCCTTTTTACTGATAAGGGAGCAGGGAGTAGGGAGTAGGGAGTAGGGAGCAGGCAAGAGGAACCCACCCCTAACCCCTCCCAGGAGGGGAAGGCAAGAGGCAAGAGGGAAAAAATCTTGTTTACCTTATGAGGTAAACAAGTTGTGGATGTTAGGGAATAAGGAATAGCGATGCAGTGCTACTCCCGACTCCCGACTCGGGAGTCGGGGTAACTATGTAGAATGCACCTCATAAGTATGGAAAAGGCTATATCATAGTTATCAATTGCTGGAAATTACGACTACAGATCAATTTCATCTAGCTATCTCCCCATCTCCTCATCTGCCCATCTCCCCACACTTGCTACACTTCCCAGACTTCCCACACTCCCCCCTCTCTTTCCCTATTCCCTGTTCCCTGTTCCCTAACATCCCCCGACGCAGTACCTAACCGAATTGAGAACTGCTATAAAAACTATGACTCGAAATGCGTTCGCGAAGCGTGGCCTACGGCCAATCGCACTCAATCCAACAATTCCTCCTCTGGAAAACGGTGACAGGCTGACTCAATCTGAGTTTGAGCGTCGCTATGATGCCATGGCCGTTGAAGGTTTAAGGTTTAAGGTTGAAGGTTTAAGGTTTAAGGTTTAAGGTTTAAGGTTTAAGGTTTAAGGTTTAAGGTTTAAGGTTTAAGGTTTAAGGTTTAAGGTTTAAGGTTTAAGGTTTAAGGTTATACCAATTCTTAGCACTCACAGGATTAAACATCAATTTCATCTGGCTATCTCCCCATTTCCCCACACTTCCCACACTTCCCCTGCTCCCGACTCCCGACTCCCGACTCCCGACTCCCGACTCCCGACTCCCGACTCCCGACTCCCGACTCCCGATTCCCGACTCCCGAGAAAGAGATACAATAAAATAATTTGCTTAAAAAACCATTGCGATGATGTACGATACGATCGTGGTTGGCTCTGGTAATGGAGCCTGTGGGTTTCTGAGCTACTACCTAGAAGCTGGTAATGACAGGTCTATCCGGGAGCGGGTGTTAGTGCTGGAGGAGGGGGATGATTTCTTTACTACCAGCGACATTACCCACCAGAACAACTGGACTAAGTCCTACGCAGAGGAAAAGGTATTCAAGCTGCACAATGCCCTGACCCCCAAGGGAATTCCGATTATATCGGGGCGGGCTTGCACTATGGGTGGTGGCGGCTCGATTAACTATACTATGATGCATGAGTCGTCGGAGTGGCTGGCGACACATATTGGTCAAACGGCAGCCTATTGGGACAGCTTGAAGGCAGAGTTGAATCAGAAGTTTGTTAGACCAAACCCAGCAACGGAACCGTCACCTGTGACTAAACAAGTACTCCAGGCGGCTGAGAAGGTTGGTTTTGTGGTGAGCACAGACGCTATGGAGAATATTCCTAATTTGGAGGTCACCGATACCGCCCTGTTGCACCTTTTTCCAACCCAGTTCAACTCATTTGGGCAGCGAACCCACAGCGGAGTATCGATTGTCGATTGGTTTGGCCAGGGGGTGGAGATCAAGACTAGGTGTAGGGTTGAGAGACTTGAGTTTTCTAAGGAGCAAGGGCAAAAACCACGGTGTGTGGCAGTACATGTTAAGTACCTGGACACGGGGATGACGGAGCGCTTGTCTCTGGATAGGGATGGTGGAAAGGTGATTATGTGCGCAGGGGGTGCCACGCCACGGCTGCTCTGGTCTCACCGCGAGGAATTGGGAAACGATCAGATCGGGCAGCATGTGAATGACCATATTGTCCTGCCCCTGGGGATCTACCTCGTGGACAAGAGCATCGATGTCACCCCTCGGGATGTGTACATCCCTGTGTTTGCGACAACAGTATGGCAACCAGAACCAGAACAACCGGGACAGGAAACGGTTTGCTGCTTCGATTTCTTTTCCGGTAATTTTGAGAGGCTGTGGTTTATGATTGCCCACCTTTATCTGGCGTTCCTATTACCAAACTGGCTGAAGAAGTTCGTGATCAGGTTACCTTGGTTGTTTAATATCATCAAGAACGTGATTAGGGTGTTTCTTCAGGGAGTCAATTTCATCATTAACCTGTTGTGGGGACTTTATAACTTAGTTCAAGGCAAACCATGGCATGATGACCCAAGCTTGATTACTGCCGCGATTAAGTTTAATGCTGCTAAAGAGGGTTGCTATTCAAGGGAGGACTCTCGGATTGAATTAGATTTCTTTGGAGAAGAGGAACAATCCCATTTCAATCAGGATAAAGTGGTAGCTAACAGTGAGATTGCCAAGCACATGGCACTGTTGAACGGTTTGGGAGAACAGCCACATTGGTTAGTTAAGTGGTTTTTGCGACTGGTAACTAAGATGCCCTACGAAGAGAACCAGATTGAGGAGTATGTTGATGTTTACAGTCGCAGGTTTTTACTGTCGGAGCAGCACTTGTCGGGGGGATGCCTATTCGGTAAGGCGATTGATAAAGGACTCGACAATGCAATAGATACTGGTAAAGTATACGGGTCAGCTAATGTCTATGTGGCTGACCTTTCTTCTGTGCCCTTGCCCCGGATTAGTACGCAGATGACAGCTTATCTGGTTGGTTTCCATGTGGCGAAGAGGTTATGTGTGGGGAATGGGGAATAGGGAATAGGGAACAGGGAATCGGGAATCGGGAATCGGGAATCGGGAATCGGGAATCGGGAATCGGTAATTAAATATCTGATCGATATGATATAATCCCAGAAATTGGCCGCGAGCTAATTGCTAAACAAGAAAAGACCTATGGATCAGTTGTAGGTATCAACGGATATCTATAACACTATTTTGCTAAGTAGCTCCATAGTTGGCATCACTTCAGAGGATTCCAGCTTATATCTTATTGTCTATAAAAATTGCTAATAATCCTGGGTAGCCAAGTCATTGTTTCCTTTAAATCAATAATTAATAATGAATAATTCTCAATTTATAGATATGCTAATTAAAGTTCTTAATGCAGCAATAGAACAAGTTAAAGAAGTAAGGTATGCTCTTGGGGTTGCTGGCATTGCTGCTGCTGCTGCGCTAATCGGAATTTTCTTTAAAGGGAATTTAGTCACCGCTTTTATAGCGATTGGTGTACTATTTATATTTATGGTTATTTTGGTGATATTTGAAGCATTGCCCAAGCTAGTCGAGGGTCCGATTAAAATACCTGCTATAATTCTTAGCTGGTTTGTATTAATACTTTTCATTGCCACATCTATCGCCTTCTTATCGGCTGTATTTGTCGGCAAACCAAAACATATTTGTGAAATAGTTCTTCAAACAAAATCTCCCTCTGTAAATTCTTCTAATAAAATAGAACAAAGCGTAAGAGATAATTATGATGAAATGAAATATATATGGGGTTTATATAGAGGGATTAATGACAATTATGAATATGCTGAAAGGGTAAAAATAAGAGGTAATTTAGTTGGTGATAAAGCTGAAAAAATACTAGATAAAAATTTGAAAAAATTAGATAATGGCTACAAATTAATATTGGCTAAATATTACACTGCCTGTTTAAGCTATTCTATGGCTTCATCTGCATACGGTCCAACGCTAAATAATATAGAGATTATAGAATAACTCAAAAAAATTGCTCGTCAAGCTGATCCTATGTGCCAAAAACCGTTTATTTTTTTGGAACAAAATAAAGGAGAAATATCTGTTGAAGCATCAAAAGGTAACCAATCAGCTTCAAAAGCTATAGATTGGTTTTATAAAAATGAAAAATATGAAGCAACTAAATATTATCATGCTATCAGCTTAGCGGTAAGACATAATTACAATGATGAGGTAACCAAGGAGCAAGTAATACAATTGTTTAAATCAATATCAAGGGAATATAGAGACAAAAATCCACCAACGCTTAACCGATTCTTAGAAAAAATAATACCCTCATAATAAGAGGACCTAATTATGTAGCATTTATCAGACTGATAAAGTACATTCAATTTTATTCCCCCCTTATTGCAGTCAGGGATGTTTGAGCCTAACTGTTTCGGTTCCCTAAACCTCCCGAGTTGCAAAAGTTTCGCGCCTGTTTTTCTAAAATTATTTGGGGATGACAACACGGTTAAAAAGGAGACAGGGTGTGGGATCTCGAGAAAATAGAAGGTAATTCAGAGTTACGTCAGCAAAAACCTTCCGTCCCCAACCTGATTCAACCGTCCCTTCTTGATTTAGCATGGTCTTGGGGAAAACTATCTTTGGCAGCGTTGCATGGCTACCAACGTGACATAGCAGTTACCTCATTCCCTACACCAATCACCCCACACCTAGTAAGGCTAATCATGCTACTTTTCATCCCGTCAGACAGCATTTACAAATAGGTCGTGAACAATCTTGCTGATTTTACAGAAAATCAAAAACTCCTTGGATCTATTTCCTACTATGACCTGTGCCCTGTTCTATGTTCGCTCTTTCCATCAATATTCTGTTTACATCTAAAATAAAAAGGCTAAATATTCAACACAACATTGAAATTATGATATGATTGAAATACAGAACATTGTAGGCTCCTTAGGGTCTAGTTAGATTAAAGCCAATAAATTGATTGGCTGGCAATATCATGGAAAGAATAAGAATTATAACCTCCCTAGCTGGTTTAGTAGTAGCTTTTAACCCAATCACTAGTGATGTTTCTGCTCAGGATTGTAATTCTATTGCGTCATTTGCTGATCGGGATCAAAAAATTAATTTTCAGAATCTAGAAACTGAAAATCGAATTTCCAAATTTAATCAAAAAATAGCAGCCCGTAGTGATAATGACTCAGAAGAAACCATGAAGCAAGGTCCAGATCCAGGAGATTTGGATATGAAAGGTCTAGATCCAGGAGATTTGTAGCCATCACGTCTTTTTTAGAGCTATGGTAGTCAATGATCTGCTCCTATCCTATATCGACAGATACATAATCTAGATCAATAAATTTGAATTACCTAGGATTGGGGCGTTGCTTAATCATGGAATGATGTGAATACTTTTCTGGAATGGGCATCTTGCCCATTCCTAGTATTTTAGGGCAGGCAGGATGTCCACACTACTCATATTCATTCCTTCATTCAGCAATGCCAGGATTGGAGCCACCAATTCAAGACTCCCATCACCTAGTAACTATTCCATATTTTTCTAAATAGATAAAAATCGACAGTAAACAGTAAACCCTCAATCCTCAACAAACTCCGGAATCACTGGTGGCAACATTTCAGATACAGTGAATAAACAATCTGAAAACTGTAACGGTAAAATTGTCTGATTATCTGCTATAATTACCTGACTTTGATACCCTTGATCAGTCGGTTTTCGAAAAACATGCAATTGACGATTACTTAAATCAATCACCCAATAGTCAGCAATTTTTGCCTCTGCATAATGGTTAGCTTTCAGTTCACAATCCCTCTTCAAGGTAGTATCAGCAACTTCAATAATTAAATAAATTTCTGATGGTGTCGGATGATGGTCTAGGTATCGCAGTTCATCTGGCATAACTACGGCTAGATCTGGTTCTGGTTCAGAGTAATTACTTAATTGAATTGGTAATTGTGTTTGAACTAACCCTTGCTCTCTTAAACGATTATCCAACAATCGGCGAGTGAGCCGAATCGCAGTAGCATGGGGAGTTCCCTGGGGACTCATTTGTCTAATTATCTGTCCTGCAATTAATTCAACTGGTTCATCCGGCTGCAAAATTCCCACCTTAGCCATCCGGTGGTATTCCTCAACCGTCCACAGGCGCAATAATGTTAAAGGGGTTTGAGTTGTATCCATGGTTGGGAAAAAGGGAAAAGGGAAAGAGTGGGGAGATAGGGAGATGGGGAGATGGGGAGATGGGGAGATGGGGAGATTTTTATGGCTGTTTCTGAATTATAGCACTACCCATTGCGGAATATATGTAAGATACAGCGGTTTTTAGCCTAATGAGGTACACATAATTTTTGCCCTGTTCCCTCTTCTTTCTTCCCTATTCCCTGTTCCCTGTTCCCTGTTCCCTGTTCCCTAAAACCATAAACTTTGTACCTCACCAAATTGAAACCCGCTATACAAGCTATTATGAATATTCAGGCTTTTATTTGGATTTATTCTATCAAATTCTCAATATTATCAGTTTTTTTACAACAACTTTACCAAAAAACGTGAGATGATATAATCAATAAAAAAAAACAAAAAGCAGGAGCAAGCAATGAGTAATAGTGACTTGTATGATCAGGACTTCGTTATGTGGACTGAGACAACTTGCCAGCAACTCAAAACAAGAAACTTTGATGAGTTGGACATAGAGAATTTAATTGAGGAGATAACATCCTTGGGACGATTCGGCTTTCGCCGACGCTACGCGAACCGATAGACGAGAGCTTCAGAGCAGACTTAAAGTTTTGATGGAACACTTGCTTAAAAGGCAGTATGTGGATTCAGAAGATGATTATCGAAGCTGGGAAAATACCATCGAAGAGCAGAGAGAACAGATTAATATTCTGTTGTCTGAATCTCCTAGCCTCAAGCCTTATCTTGAATCAGTCTTTTCCGATTGCTACAGATATCCACTGAAGAAGGTTACCAGGAATTATCCATCTGTTAGTTTCCCCCAGAATTGTCCTTTCACGTCTGATATTTTAGATCAAGATTGACCTATTCTAACTCCCGACTCCCGACTCCCGACTCCCGACTTCCTACTCCCTGAACTATAACCTATTACCACACTCCATGCTCGTTCTAAATCTAGCAAAAAAATGCTTAATTTGTCTGCTTCGGATTGCCACACCGCGAAATAATTAGCCATACCAAGGAGATAGGTTTGACTGTAAGAGTCTGGCAATTTCCGAATTGTTGATAAAGGCAAATCAATCATAGTGGGTAGCCGATCAACCGGTATGGCGCAGGCGTCTCCCCCGGGAGTTTGAACGATGATCAAAAATTCCCCAACATTGGATAAATCAATAGGGAATTGTCTAACAGCAGCGGTTTCCCCTAAACCTTGACCTAGGGCTACCTTAGCTTTACTAGGTTTGACCAGTATTGGTTTTAAAGGGAGCAGGGGAAAGGTTCGATTGTCTAGATGAATTAATCTGTTATCCCTGGTACTCTCCCTAATGTTGCTGGAAAAATCCCTAACTTTCAAAACCACTTTCATTGGTAAGGCTAACCAATACTTAGCGATTTTAAATACAATAATTTGGACTTTTTTCATTTTATTACTCCCTGCTTTGTAAGCTATCAGCTATCAGTTATCAGTTATCAGCTATCAGCTTTTGAATAAGCGATGCAGAGGTGCGACCCGTGGCGAATTTAATTCGCCTACGGAAAACGCACCATTACGGTCTTGGGGTTTTCCCCCGGAGACGAAACCTGATTACGTTGAGCCTTTATGGTTGGTAGGCTATGCAGATGCATGGTTAAAACTTATTGATTAAGGCGAGCCTGTCTTACGGTAACTTCAAACCACTCGCTATTGCATCAAGACAACAGGTAAACATTGGTTTAATCTGAGTGAAGTCACAGCGTCGAAGCCTGTGCCACAAAGCTGACAGCTGGGCGTTGCTTAATAATGGAATGATTTTAAGGGTAGGTGCGTGCCTCCAAGGCCGCGAGCAATCCCTCGCGCCCTTGGGTCGCACCTGTAGAATGGGCATCTTGCGTGGAATGGGCATCTTGCCGTGGAATGGGCATCTTGCCGTGGAATGGGCATCTTGCCGTGGAATGGGCATCTTGCCGTGGAATGGGCATCTTGCCGTGGAATGGGCATCTTGCCGTGGAATGGGCATCTTGCCGTGGAATGGGCATCTTGCCGTGGAATGGGCATCTTGCCGTGGAATGGGCATCTTGCCCGTTTCATTTTCGGGCGGGCAGGATGCCCGCTCTACTCCGATTCATTTTTTGATTCAGCAACGCTGACGGCTGACCACTGACCACTGACGGCTGACCACTGATCACTGACGGCTGACGGCTGACTGCTGACCGCTGACGGCTTTATTAATTGTTGCTAAAATCTCTTCCTCTAAATACGGTTTAGTTAAATAAGCCATAGCTCCAAGTTCGGTAGCAAGTTGTTTGTATTTTTCTTGACTACGGGAGGTGAGCATAATAATAGGAATATCAGTTAAAGCTGGGTCTTGATGACTAAGACTCAAAAACTCAATACCGTTTAACCGTGGCATTTCTAAATCGCAGATTATCAGATCAACACCATCACTTTTGCGCAATAATTCTATCGCCTCTAAACCATCTTTAGCTTGCAGCACCTGGTTACCATTTCGTTCCAGAATTAGGCTTAAATTTTGTCGCTCAGTAATGGAATCATCGACAACTAAAAAGGTTTTATAAAGGTTACCCGGTTGTTCGCCTTTGGCGTTCGAGTAGGGTAAGTTGGCAGGTTGAAGGTTATTAGGTTGAAGGTTATCAGGTTGTTCGCCTTTGGCGTTCGAGTAGGGTAGGTTATCAGGTTGTCTATGATTAGGTTGAAGCTTGTCTGGAAAACCTTGGCCTTTCGGCCACGCTTTCGGCAAAGCCGTTCGCGTAGCGTGGCCTTCGGCCTCCGCTGCGCGAACGCGAACAACGTTCAACCTGCTAACTTTCAACTCTTCAGAACCTTCAACCTTCAACCTGCTAACCTTCAACTCTTCAGAACCTTCAACCTTCAACCTGCTAACTTTCAACTCTTCAGAACCTTCAACCTTCAACCTGCTAACCTTCAACTCTTCAGAACCTTCAACCTTCAACCTGCTAACCTTCAACTCTTCAGAACCTTCAACCTTCAACCTCCCAACCTTCAACTCTTCAGAACCTTCAACCTTCAACCTCCCAACCTTCAACAATGATCGCTGAGATTGATGAAGCTGCTGTACATACTTAAGTAACCCTGTACCGTCAATTACCAGAATCAAACGACCATCGGCCAAAATACTGCAACCATAAACATAGGGAGGATATGCGATCGCATTAGACAGCTGCTTGATCACGAGTTCTTGCTCTTCGAGTACTTGTTCCACTTCTAGTCCCACCCATCCTTCACCAGTATTCATCAATAGGATCGGATTAATCTCTTGAGGTTTAGTCAGCAAGGGATTCCAAGCTGGTACTGTCGATCCCTGTTGGGATGAGTATTCCAGTAAGGATAAGAGTTGGTAAACGGGGGTGCTATACTCATTCCCCCTGTGATGCCAATTCAGGATTTTTTGATCACTCACCATCTGGATTTGCTCAGATGCTGGCAACAGTATCTGTTCAATCTCATTAGCCACAAACCCATACACTCTCTCATTAGCTTGAACCACTAGCACCCTGGCATTCCTGAGAGCCTCTTGGATCTGCAAGCAAAAGGTCGTGCCAAGACCCGGCTGGAAGCGAACCTTTACCCGACCGTTAATCCGTTGCAGTTGGGAGCGCACCACATCTAGGCCAATACCTCGTCCAGAAAGCTCGTTGATTTGAGAAACAGTGGAAAATCCTGGCTGACACAGTAAGTCTAATAGCTGATTTGGCTCCGGTGATTCGCCCAGGGCTTCCAAGTGCTCAACACTCAGCAGTTTGGTTTCCACGGCACGATGATAAATCTTTTCCAAGTCCAGTCCCTGACCATCATCTGTGACTTCAATGATGGTGCGATTTCCTTGATAGAAAGCACGAATTTCAATCTTACCGATAGCAGGTTTACCCCTTTCTTGGCGAACCTCCGAGGATTCAATACCATGGTCGAAACCATTGCGGACTAGATGCAGTAAAGCATCATAGAGATGATTAGCAATGGTTTTATCAACTAGGACATTAGTCACACTGAGGGTTAATTTCGCTGACTTGTGATGGACATTAGACAACTGCTGCACCATGGAGGGAAAGGATTTAAGCAGATGTTCCAGAGGTATAGTCCGAACAGATTGAAGAGTATCCCTGAGCTGAGTTGATAAACGCTGTTCTCGTTCCACACTAGCAGCAGCCGTAGTGGCTAACAGGCTCAGGTCTTCTGTAGCTTGAGTCAGTTGTAGGGTTTCTTCCCAAGCGGAATCCCACAGCTTGGAAATTTGCTGATTAGAGGAATGCTTCTTGAGCTGAGTGCGCAGTTGAGTCAGGGTTTGGCGATGTTGCTTGAGCCAATTGGAAAGTTTTTCAACTACCCCTTGACAGTTTTCATCCTGCCATCCTAACTGGTTTTGGTTAATTAGTAGTTCCCCAACTAGGTGAGATAGGTGTTTCAGACTTTCTAAATCAACCCGCACTGTGGCCGATGTCTTGATCGAGCCATCTGCTAATAAAGGCACACCAGCCTCTGCAGACTCCCGATCGGGAGGAGATATTGATATTTGGTTTAATTCTTTTGCTGATTCAGGGTTAACTGCTAACTCCGACTCTTGCTTAGGGTCAGTCTGAGCTTGGTTAAGATTGTCTGTTGCTACGGTTTCTGAAGATTCATCCAGAAAGATAGTATCTGGAAATATACTATCTGGAAGTATACTATCTGGCTCAAGATATTCCTCTTCAGGAAACACTTGATTCGCTTGCTCTTGTGCAAGATAAATATTACCAAAAGTTTCCTCAAGTAATTCATCGATAGGTGGTGAAGGTTTAGGGTTAGCAGGTTGAAGGTTAGTTTGGGTTGAAGGTTGTTCGCGTAGCGTGGCCTTTTGGCCAAGGTTAGTTTGGGTTGAAGGTTGAAGGTTCTTGTTGGTTGAAGGTTGAAGGTTCTTGTTGGTTGAAGGTTGAAGGTTCTTGTTGGTTGAAGGTTGTAGGTTCTTGTTGGTTGAAGGTTGTAGGTTATTGTTGGTTGAAGGTTGTAGGTTATTGTTGGTTGAAGGTTGTTCGCGTAGCGTGGCCGAAAGGCCAAGGTTATTGTTGGTTGAAGGTTCAAGGTTAGTGTTGGTTGTTCGCGTAGCGTGGCCTTTTGGCCAAGGTTTTGAACCTTCAACGTTCCAACCTTCAACGTTCCAACCTTCAACGTTCCAACCTTCAACGTTCCAACCTTGGCCTTTTGGCCACGCTTCGCGAACAACCTGTAACTCTTCTTGTGACCCAGCTAATTGTTGAAGGGCGAGGCTGGGGTTTCCTCCACGAGTGCGATCGCCTGCTAAGACAGCGGTATGAGCTTCCTGGAAATTCGTTAAAGCAATCTTGGCAATTTCCATCACCTGTTCAGGGTTAGCGTCAAGGGCTTTGAGGGTATGTTCGGCAATTGCTTTAAACCCTGGTAAGTTCAAGGATTCCCCCAACCCTACAAATATTTCACCTTGTTCTCGCAAGGTCTCAGCAATCTCTATCAACGTAGCCTTGTCATGATCAGGGGTTGGAGGTTCAAGGTTAGCAGGTTGAAGGTTAGTTTGGGTTGAAGGTTGTTCGCGTAGCGTGGCCTTTTGGCCAAGGTTAGTGTTGGTTGAAGGTTGAAGGTTAGTGTTGGTTGAAGGTTGAAGGTTAGTGTTGGTTGAAGGTTGAAGGTTAGTGTTGGTTGAAGGTTGAAGGTTAGTGTTGGTTGAAGGTTGAAGGTTGTCTGGAAAACTTTCAACATCCAACCTGCCAACCTGTAACCCTTGAGAACTTTCAACCTTGGCCAAAAGGCCACGCTTCGCGAACAACCTACCAACCTGTAACCCTTCAGAACTTTCAACCTTGGCCAAAAGGCCACGCTTCGCGAACAACCTACCAACCTTCAACAAGGAAGCTAGGTGATCAATGCGTTGCTTGACTCCTAGTTCAAAGATAGATTGGACAATATCAAACCCAAGTTCTGCTGATGTAGGTAGAGAAGCTTGATAGTCAAAACAATTTCCTAATTTAGCTTGCAGTTTAGCAAACACCCCTGCAGCTCGGTTGATAATCTCAGTATTCTTGTTCAACTCCCCGGTCATTTCAGCGGTCAGTGCCATCCTGAGGCACTGATATCCCTCAAACATTAGTGTTTCTAGCTCTGTATCAATGGTTGCCTCAGGGGCTAACATTGCCCGGAAGACATCTTCGAGATAATGTGCTACACTCTTTATGGTGTCTTGCTGGACATTAGCAGCTGCGCCTTTCAGGGTATGAGTCGCTCGCATTAAGTCATAAAGTTGGTTTTTTGGCTTGTCCGGTGTCAAAGCCAGCAAGTCTTGTTCAATAACTTGCAGCAAGTCCTGGGCTTCCCCAAGAAAATATTGATAGGTTTCTGGATCAATAGTTGACATTTTTTTAGGGAGTAGGGAGTAGGGAGTAGGGAGTAGGGAGTAGGGAGTAGGGAGTAGGGAGTAGGGAGTAGGGAGTAGAAACTTGACTGTACCTGATAAGTATAATCAACGCTATATAATTCAAGGGAATAATAATCCCTAAAACCAATCTCAAAGCGCCAGTTGCTCCCCAACCTCCCCGCGCCCGGGCCCCACACTACTCGCGCCCAGGTTCCACACTCCCCACCCACAGCGCTATAACTAGTTCACGGTAAACTGCTCAACAGCTGCCTGTAGGTTTTTGATGGTGGTGAGGGATTCCTTGAAGGACTCCCAAAGCTCGGTAGAGTCTTCAGAAGTATTGGTGGATATGGCGGCAACTTCTTTCATGGTTTGGGTGACGGATTGTGATTGTTCCAGTTGGGCGAGGGTTGCCTGGGTAATGTCTGCAACTAACTGGCTAATCTCAGCAGTAGCTGATGCGATCGCATTTAGATTGCCCTTGCTTTCTTCTACCAGTTCTGTGCCAGTATTAACCTGAGCGATCGCGACTTCGGTCACTTTAATCACTTCTCGGGTCTGAGTGCGGATTTCAGCAACTAAATTAGAAATTTCCGTAGTTGCCTTGGCCGACTGTCGAGCTAAGGAGCGCACCTCATCAGCTACTACCGCAAAACCTTTACCATACTCCCCAGCCCTGGTGGCTTCGAGAGCAGCATTGAGGGAGAGTAGCTGGGTTTGGGTCGCAAAATCACTAATCAAATTTAAGACCCGGTCAACATTTTGAGAGTATTGACTTAACTGTCTAATTTGATGGCTGGCTTCCTCCACACTATCCCGAATTCCTAGAATTCCCTCCACCGTGCGGTTCATAGCTGTTTCCCCCGATGCTACTTTTTGGTTTGCCTCTTGCACAGCTCGGTCGATGGATTGGGCACTAGTAGTTACCGCTTGGGTAGAGTTAACCATGCTCTGGATTTGATCCATCGCTTGGGTCAACTCCTGACACTGATGCTGGGCTTCTTCAGAAAGTTTAGTAATTGCTGCTTCACTCTCTGTAGCCGTTTCAGCGACTTTCACAGAAGCTGAGAGTACCTGGATTACAATTTGCCGTAAACTCTGAATGGTGTTATTGTAGGCATCTGCAATAGTTCCCAGTTCATCATTGGTAATCGGAGCTCTAACGGTCAAGTCACCGTCTAGAGAAGGTCGGACAGCTGTGAGCAAATCAATAGCACGTTGTTGGAATAATTCCCTAGCCTCCTTTTCCCGTGATGCTAATTCTGCTAATTGTTGGGATTGCGATCGCAATTGTTCCAAATACTCCGCTCGCTGCAACGGTATACTCATCTGAGCCGCAATCTGAACCATCCAATTAATCTCTTCCGTTTGCCAATCCCTAGCTTCAGAATTTTGATAAGCAGCCAGTAAACCCCACAGTGTATCCCCTTGGAAAATCGGCACAATAGTATAGGCTCTGGCCTGATATCGCTCTAGCTGCTCGATATAACAACTTGAAAAATCCCCTTTATAGATATCACTAACCACCCAGAAGGGTTTCTCTTCCCTAGAGAGATTGCCTTGGATGCTTTGCAGATAGGTATCTCGGATGGTTGGGGCTTGCTGGCTAAACTGCTCAGGGGTATTTCCAGCCACCGTTTTCACGATACATTCACTAATATTTTTGTTGATGAGGGGATTATTAGTCTGTTCCTGGATTAGGGAAGTCCAGCCACTAGCCACAGACTCAGCCACAAAGGAGCCACTCCAATCAGAATTGAAGCGATATATTGTAACACGGTCAACCCCTAAGAGTTGACGAACTTCGTTGGTGGTAACATTAAAAATAGTGCGCAGGTCTTGGGATTGTTGAATTTTATCCGTGACCTTATTCAGTACTCGTTCTCGTTCTGCTCCTTGACGTAATTCCTCAGACTTTAACCGCTGTGCCTCCAGTAGCTGAGCTTGTTGCAATGCTACTTCTAACTCAGCTGCAATCTCCAGCATCCAGCTAACTTCTGACTCCCGCCATTGCCTGATATCAGAGTTTTGATAGGTAGCCAATAATCCCCAGAGTTTTTCATTCTGGTAAATAGCTACAATCACATAAGCTCTGGCTTGATAACTTTCTATAACTTCCAGATAACAAGGGGTGAACTCCTGATTGTAGATATCTTCCACCACCCGGTAGGTTTCCCCCCTACTATAGGCACCCCCCTGGGTTTCTTGAAGATAAGTATCGACCTGGTTAATTATTGGTTCAGTGGCCAATTCTTGGATGCTGCATTCGCTGATATCAGCCCTTAGGTGTGGGCTATTAGTCTGGCTCTGAAGCAGAGAAATCCAGCCTCCAGCCACTGACTCTGCTACAAATTCACCACTCCAATCGGGATTAAAGCGATAGATAACTGCTCGGTCAGTTTTGAGCAGTTGTCGCACTTCTTGAGTTGTGGTCTGGAAAATAGTCAAGATATCCAGAGAACGGCGAATTTTGTTAATGACTTTCGCCACAGTTGCCTCCCGTGCCTGCTGCTGTTGCAACTGAGTGCGTAACTCGTCGGTAGCTAGGTGAAGGGATAGTTCTGTGGCAATAGTCCGAAAGCAATTAATCTGTTGTGGAGTCCAGGATGGAACCGACCTGTCTTGGTTTGTCTTTACCTGGCATCGCTGAAGGACCAACAAACCCCAAGCTTTACCCGATACGGGCAAGCAAAAGCTGAGACTGGATTGAACTTGAAATTTATCCAGCAGCTGGAGTTGGTAGGGAGTGACCGAATCATTGCTGACCTGATCGATAATTACCCTTGACTGCTGCAAATACTCTGTGGACAAGTCAGCCCCAAAAGCAGTAGCATCTAGGTTTTCCCCGACCGCAGGAGTCCACCCCCGTTCTACTGCTTCTGCCAAAACTATTCCGGTGCGAGAAGAATTGAAGCGATAAATTAACACCCGCTCGGCTTGGCTGAGATGTTGCACCCCATTGACTGTATTGTTCAGTAAGGTTTCCCAGTTCCCAGCTTGATTCATTAATTTGCTAACCTCTAACAATTTTTCATGCTGGGCTTGGAACTGTTGTTGGAGTGCCTCTTCGTAGCTAAGCTTCAATTGCTGAATTTCCAGATTTACCCCTGCTGTAAACTGCTCAACCTCCTGACCAAAGGATTCAAATTGCTCCAAACTTTTTTTCAGCTCTAGTTTATCTACCCTTCGGCGTTGGTCTAGATCAGTTTTTAGCCTGTCTAGGCTAGCGTTAAATCCCTCTAGGTTGGGGCTAGGAGAGTTAAAAAAATGTGGAGTATTCTCCTTGAGTAGATTTTGATTTTCTAAGAGCAGTTCTGAATCTTTATCATCCCATTGTGCTTCTGACATCTGCCTAGAGTCGTAAATTTGACTTATACTTAAGGAAGCATGAAGTATGAAATATGAATTATGAAGTATGAAGTGTCAACTGTCAAGTCTCAAGTATGAAGTATGAACCTTCAAGTGGTCAGTGGGCGCTGGGCCGTGGGCAATGGTCACTGGGAAATCTGAATCTGATGTAGAAAGTTGAACTATTGGTAGTTGATGACGTGTTGATTGAGACTCCCCGAGCTTATAGCCGTGGGAGTAAATCTTCCACTAGACGAGTCATTTGCTTAGAAGCGCTAGCGATCGCGGCTAGCTTGTCTACATCCGCTGGATCTATCCTCTCTAGATACATCTGCATCACCTCAACGGAAGTCTTAATGGCTGTCAAGGGCGATCGCAACTCATGGGAAGCATCAGCGGTAAACTGTTTGAGCTGTTGAAAACTTTTTTCAATCGGTTTCAGGGACTGACGGATTAGCAATATTGCGCCGAAGCCAGTAAGTCCGAGAGCTACAAAGCCTCCTAAACTTAATCCCATGGGTAGACGAACAAGTTCTGCATCTAAGGCTTCTGTCGATTTACTAACGCGAATATAGCCAGTAAGTTCTTGATTTCCAGTCTCAGTAGAAGGTTTAAAAACTGGTAAGGTGAGAGTGCGAACTATACCTTCAACAACAATATGAGGGGAATCGAGATTTTCGGGTATTGTCCCACTGGGGAAAAGATTGCCTTGTTTAACCAAGAGCTGACCTTTTTCATCGAACCATTCCACACCTGGATCAAGGATTGGCAGATTATTATCTGTCGATGGTTTTTCACTTAGATTGAATAAGTCCGTAGGTAAGTCTTCATCGTCAGGATCTTCTTTCTACTCGTTGTCGTCTAAGGGTTATCCCATCTAGCAAGGGTGCGCATCAAATCCAGAATAATTAAGTGATAGGTGAAAGCTAAGGCTAAGTCCAACCCTTCTTGCCCGTCTTGAGCAATTTCAACTGCATAGCATTGGCTAGCGAGGGCTTCTGCTAAAGCTTTAGCAATGCGCAGATCGTCTTCTACGAGCAAAATCTTCATCAATTGCGATCGCATCGAGGCTGGGCACTAACTTCCGCTTCGAGGCTGGGCACTAACTTAATATACTTGATCTATATAGAGCTTTTGATAGTAATGAGGTACATCTGCTGTCAGGGATTCATAAAGTTGACTACTTAGTGCTGAATGCTGAGTGCTGAATGCTGAGTGCTGAATGCTTACAGAATTGCTATAGATCTCCTGCTGCTTGGACAATTCGTTGGGCATCTAAGACAATACTACTGACTTCGGGAAGATAGGCTTTGACAAATTCCCCAAATCTGAGGGGCAATAATCGATCAGGGGGTTGTAAGTTTTGCCAATGGTGCTGTTCTATTTCTTCCACTTGTGAAACCACCAGTCCCAGAAGTTTGCTGTTGAGTTGAAGTACAATCACCATGATTTTTGTCCTGGAGATGTCTTTGGGTTGCCAAACAGCCGGAAATCCTAGGATATAGTTTAGATCTAACAACCACAGCATTTCACCACGCCAGTTGTAAATCCCAATCACACTATCTGCAGTATGGGGAATTGGCAAAATTTCAGCAACCGACACATTCAGAATTGCTTGGATGTAGTTTACCTCTAACAAAGCCCCATTGCCAGACCCTACCTGGAAGCGCAAAAATTTCTCCTGGGGGGGAAGTTGGCCATCAACACTGACCTTAACGGGGGTAGCCAGAGGTAATTGAGCTTGATTCCCCTGGAAATGATGTTCATTGTTCTGCCAGGAGACAGGATAATGAGCTTGATTAGTTCTCACTGTTGAGCCTGACTCTACCCAAGTAGATAAGTCTAGCACCACCGGAATGCTTTCTACTTTAATTTGTTTGCGCCATGCTGGTTGTTTCTCAGTTAGGCTACGCCCCAAAATTTTGACGGTATCAATTGAGTTTGGTTTTAGCTTGCTGATGGTGTAGTAGATAAATCTTACCACAGCTCCTGGTTTTGGAGCGGGGTCTGCTTCGAGTAAAACCAATAAACAGCTATCGTGAAGTTTAACTTTAGCTATAATACCTTCGTGCTGAAGTTTGTGATTCAGTATGGCAGCGATGACGTTCGGGTTTCCCTGTTTAGCTAATTGTAAAATTTTGCTGGTCTTGGAAATCTGCTCTTTGCTCATCACACCAACTTACTATTCAATTTATGATAAATACAATTCCAAGGTATTTAATCGCTTGATTTGTAATAATTGTTAATTTTGGTTAGAGTGACTGCTCACGTTTTTAGAATTGCGTGAATTTATGGGCCAGTCAATAACCCCACCCTAAGAGGATGGGGCTTGGTAGACAACCAACTACCGTGATTGACGCTTACCATTGAGCCGAATCCTGGTAAGAACTTCCAGATGCTTCCCCAGTCTGGATCTCTTTAAAACTGTGTTGTCAGTTGCTGCTTTGGGCAGGACATCTTGAATTCGGTGGTCAAGGGGACAGGGTAACCTAAATACTTTTCTCGTGAGGTTTATCACCATGTTACGAGTTCCAGTAATTTCACCTGATGGCAAACCATTAATGCCGACAAAAGCTTCTCGCGCTCGCCGCTGGCTGCTATGCGGTCTTGCCGTTGTTTATCCAAACGATCTAAATGTTTTTGCTGTTCAGCTAGTTAATCAACCATCTGGAAATCAAACCCAGGATATTGCCATTGGTATTGACCCCGGAAAGATGTTTTCTGGTATGGCTGTTCAGTCAAGTAAAATCACTCTTTGGACAGGACATCTGATCTTGCCTTACAAGAAAGTTCGAGAACGCATGGATACTCGGCGAATGATGCGTTCGCGTAGCGTCGGCTTCGCCGAAAAAACTCGTAGAAGTCGTCGAATAGATCGCAAGGTTGCTTACTCACAAAGGTCTCATCGGCAAAAACGATTCTCAAACCGTAGAGTAAAAAGGGTTCCCCCTTCAATTAGGGCAAACCGTCAACTAGAAAATCGGGTAACAAAAGAGCTTTGTTTTTTGTATCCAGTAAATGTCATCGTCTATGAAGTGGTCAAGGCAAGAGGGAGCAAAGGGTTTTCTCCTGTGATGATAGGCCAGTATTGGGCAATCTCTCAGTTGGAGCAAATAGCCCCAGTAATTCAAAAACAAGGCTGGGAGACCGCTTTAAAAAGAGAGGCATTAGGACTAATAAAAGACAAAACTGACAAAAGTCAGCAAACAGTTAATACCCATGCAGTAGATGGAATAGCCCTAGCTGCTACTCATTTTTTTCGACGGAAAAATTATTATCACCGCAACGGAAAACTGAGTGTTCCAAAAAACTGTGATGTAACTAATGCTGTGTTTTCAGTCATTAGACGTGCCCCCATAAGTCGTCGCCAGTTGCATCTATTGCAGTTTTCTAAGGGTGGGAAACGACGTAAATACGGTGGGACAACCACTAGCCATGGTTTTCGCAAAGGAGACTATGTTGAGGCGGTTAAGGCTGGGATAACAAGCACGAGGTTGGGTGAGCGGTGAGACAGTAAGGCAAGTTTCTGTTAGCGATGTTAACTGGAAAAGAATTGGACAATTTACTGCCCGAAAAGTCCGACTTCTAAAACGTTCAACGGGATTAATTGTAAACCACTAATTGGAGGCGCGGCTTTCCTCCCCACTAAAAGAGAAGGATGGGGTATCCAGCCGCGAAGATTTGATGAAAACCAGGGTTGAATCTACCTCTAATAGCTTGAGTGCTAAGCTAGTACGCTACGGTCAGGAAAAATTTACTGGCCGACTGGATCTGAAGGTGTCAACTGCTCAGCAATGGAGCTTCTACTTGAGCTATGGCCGTTTGGTATGGGCATCTGGCAGTGTTCATCCCACTAGGCGTTGGTGTCGGCAGATACTCTACCATTGTCCTGAGGTTAATCCTAATCGGATTGCCCTGAAAAAGATAGAGCCAGAGTCCTGTTGGGACTACCACTTGATGGTGCTGTTAGCACGGAAACGAATGATTAACCCCCAACAGACGGTGGTTGTAATTAAAGGCACTGTAGCAGAAATATTGTTTGATATCTTCCAGAGCCTAACCTTAGTTTCTCGGGAGAAAACCCTAATTCAACCCAGTAATGATTCTGTGTCGTCAAACACCATTGAAACTACGGTCAAGAAGCCTGACAATTTCTTGCTCAATGCCCAGTTGGGAGTACGTCCCTCTATCCAGGGGATTTTGCCACAAACGTGGATGTTAGAGGTAGAACCAACTATCAAGCAAGTTCAACAGGTCTGGCAGCAGTGGTCAGAAATGGGTTTGGAGGATGTTTCTCCTGACTTAGCACCGGTGCTGTTGCAAAAGTCGGCTTTGCAACAGCAAACCTCAGTGGCCACCTACAAAAATTTGGTAACCCTCATCAACGGTAAGCGCACTCTTCGAGATATAGCAGCCCTGATCAAACGAGATCTGTTACTGCTGACGCGATCGCTAAATCCTTATATTCAGAAACAACTGATTGAACTAGTAGAAGTGCCTGATTTGATAGCTCCTTTCTTTGTAGATATCCCCGCCAAGGCAGACATTAGTACCCAAAACTCCCAAACCCAAAAATCCCACAAGAAGTCTGATCAGCCATTAATAGTCTGTATTGATGACCACCCCCAAACCTGTAAAATTATGAAGGACGTGATTCAATCAGCAGGTTATCGATTTTTAGGAATCCAAGACTCTATCAAAGCTCTACCGTTGCTACTCAAACATAAGCCAGATTTAATATTCTTGGATTTGGTGATGCCGATTGTTAATGGCTACGAAATGTGCGCCCAGATCCGCCGGGTGTCAATGTTTGCCAATACACCAGTGATTATTCTGACTGCTAAAGATGGTATTGTGGACCGGGTACGAGCCAGAATCGTTGGGGCGACTGATTTCCTGACCAAACCCATCGACAATCAGAAAGTAGTGGCAAAGGTGCGCAAGTATCATACAACCTCGCCCAGCAAGACCGATCCAGTTTAAAAAGGCAAGACTCCGGAAGTGAAGCAAGAGTCTAGAGGTAGGGGGAATCAAAAATTGTCCTAGGTCAACGGTTAACACTCAACGGTTAACACTCAACAAACAATAACTATTGAATCAGCTCCTCTAGGGTACACAGCAGTTCTTCTGGATTCACTGGTTTAGCTAAGTAGGCATCAGCCCCCAGCATCTTTCCCCAAATTTTGTCCACCTCAGTACCTTTGGTGGAGCAAATCACCACAGGAATCTGGCTAGTGTGAGGATTAACTTTCAGGGCTCGACAAAACTCAAAACCACTTTGACCAGGCAAAATTACATCTAAAACTACTAAATCTGGCCTATGGTGAGATAATTTTTCCCGAGCCTCCTCAACACTAGCCACGCCAGTAACCCCCAAACCCGCTTGTTGCAAACAGCGAGTTAGGTACTGTCTTTCTGTTACGCTATCTTCTACCACCAAAACAGTTTTCATAGATTAAAGTATAGCACCTTATACAGAAAATTTGTTAATGGCAAGGGCAAAATTACTGATTTTCTCAGCATTTTTATATAGCGCTAGTGTTATTTGGTTCAGGGTGAACTCAGCTCTTCCACCCAAAGGTATAGCGCTACGCGCAAGTCCGCAAGTCCGCAAGTAAGCTATGACTAAGTTTCGGAGTTTAGGAATGTCAAACACCTTAATGCGTAGTGCTATATTATCTAAAATCCGGTTGAATAACCATACTTCCTGGTGACCAGAGCAAAGGAGGGAGTAGGGAAAACGGAAATAGGGAATCGGAAAAGGATAATAGGGAATAGAAGAGTAAATTAAGCAATTTTTAAAGGTCAGCAATCAAAGATTTGAAAGAATTTAAAATTTGGTTAAAAGTGTATATATAGCAGCCAATTGTGAGTTGACTAAAATATAGTTGGTATTTGAAATGTAAAATTGTATGTATGTTTTTTTATGTCCAATAAAACTCCTGATATCTTTACCCTTTTGCCTCTTGCATTTTTCGGCAATAAGTGTGTTTAAAACCGAGATATAAATGCTATATATAGCGTTTATTATAGCTATGAGGTACACAGGATTTTTTACCTCTTGCCTCTTGCCTCTTCTCTCTTCCCTGCTCCCTGCTCCGAACGCGCCCCGCGTGGCCTACGGCCTCAGTCCCTGCTCCCTAACACCCAGAATTTTGTACCTCATGACTATGATAAGTGCTATATTATGAATCTTGACTTCTGAATCGAGACTATTAAATCGGAGTATAGTTGATTCTTTATGGTCTGTAAAGCTAGTATCCTAAATATTATTAGAGACTTAACAGTAGAGAGTTGACAGTATAAAAAATTCACAATATTATCACAAACTCAGCCTAAGCTTGAGAAGCCTGAGTCAAGAAGGCTTCTTGGGCTGTTTACATAGCAGTAACACACAGGAGAGTTTTTTCAGTCAACCGGCTCGGATTCCAAAAATCGGATTCATAAAATGATCAGCTAGGGCTGATAAGTACATAGAGAGTTCAAAACAGTACTAGTCATGATCCTAACTAGTCATGATCCTAAACCACCATTACCCATTTCCCCACTGGTCAATGACCCAAAGCCAGCCTCTGAGTTATCTAGGCTTGGTACAACAACTGCGGGTCAGCAATCGAGAGGATTAACAATGGTGGTTAATGTATCAGGGCGCATCCAGCTTATCAGCAGTCATACCAGCGACTGGGAGTTTAATTGGTTAGTTAAAAGTCAGTTAAAATTCACCCATGTAGACTCTCGTATCCTGGTTTGTGATCGCTGCATTGGTGTTGCTCAACTATGGCAGCCAAAGGCAGGGCAGCTGGGGAAAAAGACTCCTGTGGATGAAATCCTAAGAAACCTAATTGAAGAAGTATCCCGCTACCCAGACCCAAGTCCTGAGCGGCAGAAAGCCTTGAATCGTCTCCTGAGCGTTGTTCAAAATCTACCTGGCATTTACAAATCTTCCCACGTAGACTCTCTAGAGGCGTTAAATCGAACCTGGGAATGGGTCACTCGCAATCTGTACCAGTTTGAGCCAAGTTCAACCTCCGTTGAAAAAAGCTTAGTGACCTGGATCAACGGATATTTACGCTGGCGCATCCGAGATTTATATATCTCAGATAGTAGATATCCAGGGATTAGCACTAATCAACCGATCGGTAACAGTGAGGGAGATTCAAGGACTCTAGAAGACCGGTTGCCAGACCCTAGACCTTCCTTGAGTAGACTGGATGATTACATTGAAGAAATCCAGACAGCTGAACGCCAGCGTCTAAGTAAAGCCATTCTCGAAGAAATTAAAAACGATCCAGATCGGAAATTAATCGGTTGTCATCCCCGCAAATATCCCAAATGTAATTGTCAGTTATTAGCAATGCGGTTGCTAGTACAAGAACCACCCCAGAGAATTGCTGACATTGCTAGAGAATTTAACGCTAACCAACAAACTCTCTACTCTCACTGGAAGAAAAAATGCCTGCCAAGGCTGCAAGACATCGGTAAAACGTTTGGATATCAACCATGACTATTACAGAATCAACTAATATTAAAGTTTCTATTAGCCCATACGCTCATAGTTATGCAGCACAGTTTGCTGCTGAACAAACCACCCCTCGGAAGGGAAAACACGTCTATTTAAATACTTTAGCAGTTTATGCTGTTAACAACTATCTTAAATGGCTCGAGATTCCCAGTAATCTTGCTCAAAGTGATTGTTGGAATCCCGGTTTAAGAGCATTGTTTGATGTAGCTGATCTGGTTTTGCCCAACATTGGTAAATTGGAATGTCGTCCAGTGTTACCAGGTGAGTCAGCCTTGAACGTGCCACTAGAAGTGACCGAAGACCGGATTGGCTATGTGGCAGTGCAGTTCAGTGAGCAATTAGACCAGGTAGAGTTATTGGGATTTGCTCCGTATCATGCGATCGCTAAATCCCTAGACCCTTTACCCCTAGAACAGCTTGAATCTCTCGATACACTAATTGACAAGATTGATTGGATTAAGAAATCGGTGAG
>NZ_JAAHHU010000940.1:0-1910 GCF_010672095.1 Moorena sp. SIO3I6
TAAAGAATACATGAAAATCCTAATTGTTGCCGTTACGGGAATTTCTCATCTTCTCTAGAAGAGCACTAACATCTTTATATTCCTGAGCGATGATATCATCTTCCGGAAGTTTTTCGATTTCGAAGTTCTGATCTAGCCTTTTCTGAATTTCCTCCAACTTTTCAATTCCCTTACGAACTCCTGGCTCTCCGCTTAGAGCTAATACGTCTTGAGCATATCTACGGGTTAGTTCACTAAATAGCTCCTCAAATTCTTTGTTTCCTTGATAGTTGTTTTTATTTTGCTCAAATAGATTGAGGACTTCTTTGAAGTTGTCTACATCTTGGTTTTCTTCAAGTTTATAAATTGCTGAGAAAAATTTAGTTTCAATTTCGGCAAATTCAGGTTTATTTGGAGGAGATTGATTAGTAGGTAAAATTGCATAATTTATCGCTATCGTCGATAAAATAGATCCAAAAAATATTAGAATCCAAAGGAATCTAACTCCGAAAAGCGAGCTTAAACGTCTTAACCTATAAGTTAAGCTTAGTATCCCTGGAGAATCCAGTAATTTTAGCCATTCTGAAATTGACTGAGGTCTTCGATTTGGTTCTAATTCCATCCCTTGGAGAATTGCTCTTCTCAATTTTTGGTTGGTGACGAATTTTTGTACATTTTGTTTTTGAGGGTCTCTTTTATATGTTTTTAATTCATTTTCCCGGTCTCTGCTACTAACTGGTTGGCGTCCGGTTAACAAGAAATATAAGGTAGCGGATAAGGAATAGATATCAAATGGTGGGCCTAATCTAGCACGGCGTAGTTCTTGCTCTGGTGGAGCATAATGATCATCAGTTAACAATGTTTGTGTTACCTCTAGTGTCCGATTAGGAATAAATTCCCGGGCAATACTAAAACCAATCAGGACTGCTTCTTTGGTTCCATCTCTTACTATAATCTTACTAGGAGTGACATCTCTATGAATCAAATTTTCATCGTGGATTGCTGCCAAGGCATCGGCAACTTGTTTAATATATTCAATGGCTTGCTCTTCTGGAATTCCATCCCCTTCTTTAATCAGTTGCTCTAGGGTCTTTCCTTGGATATATTCCATCACGATGCAAGGACGGTTTATGGTCTGGTCATAGAAGTACTCGATGAATTTAACAATATGCTTATGGTTAAATTGTTTGAGTCGGTTCGCTTCATATTGAAAATCTTGTTTTATTTTGCTTTGTTCATTCTCGGTTAATTCCTCTCTTCCAATTTTTATAGCAACACTGTATTGCTGAGCATCGGGTAACTGAGGAGTGGCTTTATAAGTCGTTCCAAATGTCCCCTCTCCTAATTCTGATTGGATGGTATACTCGCCATCTTTCATAGAAGATTCTGGTTGTAACTTTGTCATTGGGTGCTTTTTATTTAATTAATTGCTTTGGCTAATATTATAACTTAGTGGATGATTAGCGGACGCTAACTTTATGAGCGCACGTTATTCGGTATAATTTATACACTTGTCGTCAATGCCCTAATTGTTATCCTTAAAGGCCTTTCTCATTCGATTTATCAGAACGGTAACATCTTTGTATTCCTGAGCAATTCTATCATCTTCCGGGAGACTTTTAATGTCGAAGTTATCCTCCAGTCTTTGCTGAATTTCTTCTAAATTTTCAATTCCCTTACGAATTCCTGGCTCTCCGCTAAAAGCTAATACGTCTTGAGCATATCTACGGGTTAGTTCACTAAACAGTTCTTCAAATTCTTTTTCTCCTTGATAGTTGTTTTTATTTTGCTCAAATAGATTGAGGACTTCTTTGAAGTTGTCTATATCTCCGTTTTGTTTAAGTTTATAAATTGCCGATAAACCTTTGTCTTCAAGTTCCGTCCATTCATCACTGGTAGTTGTTGGATTATCTGAATTAGATGGATTATCT
>NZ_JAAHHU010000941.1:0-1909 GCF_010672095.1 Moorena sp. SIO3I6
TGATAGTATAACAGTTAGTGTTTTAGATAGTGTTTTAGAAAACTTATTCCCTGCTACTCTACGCTATCAATTGCGGTTTCCTCAAACAGGAAAACGTTTGTTAGATATTGAGTACTCCCTATCTCAAGAGGAGTTATTTTTAGGATTTAGCCATAGTCTAGATATTCCGACGGATTGTAAAAGTGGTCTAATTTTAGGAAAAATAACCCTTTATAATTCACAGTCAACTCCTTTAGCCACTCAACAATTTACTGTTACAGCTAATGTAGAGGATTTATTAGAAGTAATTGTGCCAGGGAATCAGGGGATGCCAATGGAAACCATGGTAGTACTGGCTAATCGGATCGCTGAATCTGCAAAACCTGATCAACCTGATCAAGACCTTCTATTATTAGATGAAGACCCCTTAGAGCAGACTACGCTGGATCTGGTTGAGCTACCTCAAAACCATCCATCTCTGTTCTTGCAACCTATCTCTGGACGGTCTTTACCACCAAAACTTTACCACCATCAGCCGAGTGATATAACTGTTAAATCCCTCGAATTGCCCAGTTTGCCTACAATCCAGTCGGTTGCTGACTCGGGAGCACAGGGCCAAGACCTCCAAGATCAGTCTAAAGCATCTGATTCAGTTTCCCTAGATGATCAAGAATCCTCGACTACAGCCAATCAAGAACTAGATCATCGAGAGCAAGATACTGGGTCAGAGTTACAGCTTCAAGACACAGTGCTTCAAGACACAGTAGTTCAAGACACAGTAGTTCAAGACACAGTAATTCAAGACACAGTAGAACAGTCGGAAGATAGTTCAGAAGATACTAATGAAGATAGTAATGTACAGATAAAGTCTGAGGTCTTATCTAATTATAATGATGCTTCTGAAGTGCTGATTAATTCCCTAACGGAATCTGAGGGAATCCAAAATCTTGAGATTAGTGAGATTGATAAATCTGAAACAGATGATCAGTTAGAGGATTCACAATCGGTTAATACCCAGTTCAAGAATTCCAAGGTAAACCAATTATTGAATACTACTCGGTGGGAGACTCCAGATTCTGTAAAAGATCCTGAGTCAATCGCTTTAGAAGAAGCTTTCCGAGCCTTAAACATGGAAGAGCGTTTTTGGTCACGGTTGAGTGCTTTAGCTGAAGATCATGAATTGATGGAATTGCTGAGGTTAGAATTATCCCCAGAGAGTAATCCTCCTGGGCAAGATCACTCACCAGTGACAAACGAACAGAGCAATAAAACGGCTAGCAACGAAGAAGAGGTTAGGGAATTTCCAGAAAAGGTCTTGGAGTCAATGACAGAATCTGAGGATTTGTCGCTAGTTAGTTCAGAATTAGCAATGCCAGAGACACCCCCTAAAGTTGGTATTACTAGTCACGATTGGACGACTCAGGAAATTGTAGTGGATGATCGAGAAATAGCCCCACAACCGACAAAAGCTACAGCAACCAAGCAACATGACGTTAAGGCTAAACTGGATAATCTTTCATCCCTAGAGTTGGATGCGACCTTAGCAGCACCGACTTTATCAATACCGACTACTAGGGACTTGGTTGCTGGAGAAAAGGTAATGGTGACCATAAAACTTCCTCCTAGTCAATCTCGCTTATGTATTAAATTGTGGGTTAAAGACGTCCAAACTCGCTCTCTGCTCCAGGAAACCCGTTCTATTATAGATTTACTCCCCAATGCGGCTGGGGAGCTGGAGGCAATGACTCAATTAGTTATACCCCAAGGCACGACTCAAATTAGAATAGAAGCGATCGCAATTAATTTGGAAAATCAGCAGGAGAGTCACAAGGCGGAGTTGGAGTGTGTAGTTGTTCCTACTGACTTATCGAGTAGCGTTGAAGGATGAAGTATTTTATAGCAATTATCATAGCTATGAGGTAAACAATTT
>NZ_JAAHHU010000942.1:0-1906 GCF_010672095.1 Moorena sp. SIO3I6
GAAAAAATCAGCTGTATATTTTACTTTAACCGTTGGGCTGATTATGCCGAAACAGTCCCAAATACACATATAAAGTTAGTTCGTGATTGGCTGAATGAAAATTCAACTAAAAGCAGGGTAAGCGGAAGAAAAACTAAGTAAAATTGTGATAAATGTGAGTGAGCATAAATAAACGTTAAAACTCAAAATCTCATAGTCCGTAGATGTAAGAGTCACGAACTAATGGATATCTGAGGTGATATATGAGGTTTAACAGGGAAATTAATTTCCCTGTTACAGGAATCCGGATAAAATAATTTGGCGATAAATTGAATTGAATAACTAGTAATGAGTTAGCTATAAATCATTCATAATCCTTATTTATGAACTTATATTAAGTAAATTTTTGGTAGTTTATCTAAATTTCTTGTAACTGTAAGGAGACTTAAAAATGTCCGAAATAGAGGGTTTAGAACAAGTCAAAAATTGGTGTAATTTGCATAATCCAATTGAGACAGAACGTACATTCGTAAATCAAGAAATAACTTTTCCTATATCGGATATATCGAGAATACCTACAATCGAAATATCGGAAGAAAGTAAAATCGAACTACCTGTTACAGTTAATGAGCAAGTGGCTGGCAATTGGCGATTTGCATTAGCTAAAGATGATGAGGTGAGGAGACATTTAGGTAAACCTGGATTACTAGAAGCGTTTAAAAAAAGTCCAGCTACAGGATGCATCACGGTAATGGATATGGCGAGGATTAGCTCTGGCTTTAATCCTTTTAACCCTTTGTATCCAGGTAATTTCCAGGCTTTTTTGAATTACATTAATACGATTAAAAAATCTCCTTTTTTTGAACAAATTTCTAATGATTATCAACGATATCATAGGAAAAATAATGATTGGAATGGAGTCATTAATGCCATTAGTAGCTACTATAAAGGAATTACATTTTCCGATAGATTTAGAATAAGAATGAGCTTATACAGGTTGATAAGGACTGCAACAAGTAGGCGTAATACCTGGCAGAGTCAAACATTATTTGCTCAGAACACAGTTAAAGCAGATCAAGATGGCATTATTGTCTATATTTATAATAGTAATGTGTCTCTCAAAGAAGGGCGTAGAAGGAAGCGTACAACAACAGAAGTCCATTTCAACATATCAAGAATAACCTTAAAGTTTTACTTTGAGCGTTGGGCTTATTATGCAGAAGAAGTTGCAGATAAACATATAAAGTTAGTTCGTGATTGGCTGAATGAAAACTCAAATAAGAGCCGCAAACGTTTTTATTCTATGGATGAGAATGATGCTTCCTGCTTAGATGAAATACCTAGCGTTGTTGATGCTATCAAGTCTGGTGATGTGAATGAATACTGGAGTTCTTTTCAGTGGGATGATTTTAATCCACACATTCAAAACTTGTGGAGCATATTGGGATGGAATGATCGCCATTGGGAAGCATCGGAGTCAGCTTACCCACCATCACATCACACAGCATGGGATGAGTTGACGGCAGAAAAACAGAAGGCTGCTAAGGAACTGGGCTATAATGAAACTAACTGGAATTGTCCGAGCGTAGCTGAAGCTATTAGATGTGGAAATGTATATGACTATTGGAATCGCTTTGGGTGGGATGAATTGAGTCCATATATTCAAAGCTTATGGGCAATTTTGGGATGGAACAATGCAAATTGGGATAGCCCATCAGAGTCTTCTTCAATACACTGACGTATAAGCTGTGAAGGTAACGGAGTGTCTTCTGGTTGCGGAATAGTATCTAAATAAGTCATACCTGATTGATTGACTTTACCCCCATCGGAAGAGTTTATTGGTGCATCTAGTGAGTACTCCTTTCCCCCTTTGGTATGTCGTTTCTTGGCATCAATCAACCGCCACTTGAGGATACTATTAATCCAG
>NZ_JAAHHU010000943.1:0-1904 GCF_010672095.1 Moorena sp. SIO3I6
TATTCCCACACTCCCCGCGCCCGGGTCCCACAATTCCCTTTTTTTACAAATATGAGATGCACCCAATAGTATCTGGGTGGCATACTACTCTCGATCAGGGAGTGAGATTTGACACCACCCGATCACCCGATCACCTTGACAGGTTGGCTAAGTTGGCTAGCGATCGCATCCAATAAAAGCTGGTCATGGCTCTTGAGGAAGAAGTGGTCGCCAGGAAACATTTGCAGGGTGAAGTCTTTCTGGGTCTGCTTGCGCCAAGCCTCAAGTTCCGAATCACTGACTTTGGGGTCGGATTTGCCACCAAACACTGTGATTGGGCAATCGAGGGGATCTGCGCTGGAGTAGAAGTAAGTTTCCAAAATCGCAAAGTCTGCTCGCAACACTGGGAGGAATAGCTCCATCAGCTCAGGATTTTCTAATGTTTCCTGTGGTGTTCCATTTAAGCGACCTAGTGACTGGATAAACTCATCATCAGGCAGTCGATGGATGGGTAGATTCAGATCCGGTAGCTGAGGAGCAGGGCTTGCAGAAACAAATACGTGAACTGGGCTTGGTAAGTTCTGTTTGCGTAACTCACGGGCAAGCTCAAAGCTAATTAATGCTCCTAAACTGTGACCGAAAAAGGCAAAAGGAATGTCTAAGTAAGGATGCAAAACAGGTGTTAGAGCCTGAATCAGAGGTGAGAGGCGAGTAAATGGCTCTTCTTCGAGTCGGTTTTCTCGCCCAGGCAATTGAATTGAACAAACCTCAATCTCTGGTGGTAGCAATTCTAACCAAGAGCGGAAGATAGAAGCACCAGCTCCTGCATAGGGGAAGCAGAATAGACGTAGTTTTGCTTGGGGATTCGGCTTTGGACAAGTGACCCAAAGATTGGCTTGAGGTACTACCTTCTCTGAAGAGTTCATTGTCCCTGAAGACTCATTAGTTGAATCCATCGAGTCCGTAGTGCTCGGTTTGCCTTGAGTTCCTTCATTAGGTGATGATTTGGCTTCTTTAACAACCAGCAATAAAACTTGGGTGATAAAATCCTCAATGCTTAAACTAATGAAGTATTCTAGAGGAACAACCACCTCCAGATCAGTCTCAATTTGATTCCTGAGCTCAACACCAACTATGGAGTCAAGTCCTAAGCTATGAAGGGGCTGCTGTAAGTCCAGTTGGCTGACACCAATTCCCATAACCCTCGCTAATAATTCTGTCAAGTAAGACTCCAACAGTCCCTGGCGTTCTTCTGGTTCTGCAGCCAGCAATTTAGCGCGGGTTAGACTTGGCTTGGCTTCCGGTGCGACACCATGATTAGGGGTGGATTTCCCATTAACTTCTGATGGCATGCTCAGGGTTACGGTTACCCCTGAACTCTCCTGTTCAGTTGAGTTAGGAACTACGTCCAACCAGTAACGCGATCGCTGCCAAGGATAAGAGGGCAACGAAACACACTGACCCCCAGATGGATAGCGTCGGCTCCAGTCTACTGGGTAGCCCTGGCTGTAGAGAGTACCCAAAGAACCCAACATAACTGCTCGTTCCCGTTGCTGTCGGCGTAGAGAAGGCAATACTGTTCCGTTTTTGCCTGAGTTCTTCAGACACTGGGAGATATTTATCCCTAGGACTGGGTGGGGGCTAATCTCTACAAATAGATTATGCTTGGTCTTGATAAGTTGATCAATGGCACCGGCAAAACGCACTGGCTCTCTGATATTGCGTCCCCAGTAGGCACCATCAAAATTTTCACCCTCATGAGCTAGACCTGTGACGGTTGAGATGATTGGAATAGATGCAGTTTGAGGTGTAATTCCTTGAAGCGATCGCACTAACTGCTCTTGAAATGGCTCCATCTGGGGACTGTGGAAAGCATAATTCACCCGCATCATCTTACAGAAAATCTGTCGCTGCTCAAGGGACTC
>NZ_JAAHHU010000944.1:0-1904 GCF_010672095.1 Moorena sp. SIO3I6
AAAAGGCACGCTAGAAAAAGGCATGCTAAAAATAGGCAAGAGGCAAGAGGCAAGAGGCAAGAGGCAAGAGGCAATGGGCAAGAGGCAAGAGGCAAGAGGCAAGAGGCAATAGGCAAGAGGCAAGAGGCAAGAGGCAAGAGGCAAGAGGCAAGAGGCAAGAGGCAAGAGGCAATAGTCCTGATTTTTGATCTAAGAGCTGATTTGTAAACTCGCACTAAACCTTGTAGGATAAGGCTTGCGCTAAACTAGAACAATTGAACTATTTAATAACCAAAAGACAATCATAGCAAGGCTTTCAAGCTTATTAATATTTACTTTACAAATTAGCTCTAAAAAAGGTGGCATTTTGATTTTGTTATGTTATGATGCTAAAAGTACTGGAAACAGTGCGGATGTAGTTTAGTGGTAAAACCTCAGCCTTCCAAGCTGATGATGGGGGTTCGATTCCCCCCATCCGCTCTTAGTAGACAAGTTGTATATATTATTACAGGTTTAATCCGTTCCCTTTTAGCGGAAGCTGAGGCCGTAGGCCACGCTTTGCGAACGCTTCATCGCGTAGCGGCTCTGTTGGCGTAGCGGCTCTGTTCCCGTAGCGGCTCTGTTCCCGTAGCGTGGCCTTTGGCCTTAAGAGCATCGCACTGGACTCGACAGGTGGTGCGTTACGGGGCAGACTATGTCAACCCTGGCCAAGAGGCAAAAAATTAGAGACTTTCCGCCCCTAACGCAGCCTACGGCTACGCGATCGCATGAGTCTTAATTCTCCATTCTAAATTCGCGCATTCTTAATTCTCCAGCTAATTGGGAGGCTGGATTTCACTGCAAACTTCGTAGAACGATGTAGTGGGAGCTTTGGTAAACAAGTGAGACATTTGGTTTAAGATCGCCTCATAGGCTTCACTTTGATTATCTTCCATATCCGCTATACTTTCCCAAAATATCACAGCAATCCCTCTATCGGTTCCAGGTTCTTGCAGTAGGTAAGCGCCTTTGAACCCTTGGATATAGGTAGATACAGCTTTCTCGTAAAGATCCTGAGCTTCTTGAAATTTGCCTGGCTTGAATTCACCAATGGCAACATAAGCATACTTATGCTTCAGAAAATCTAGAAATTCTGTCAACTTTCCCTCCCCTCTGATTTTCTGGGTTGATTTCCGATCATAACAGCTAATGGTTGGGCGTTGCTGAATTAAGGAATGAATGCGCGATCATATGGTTTTGTTAAAGCCCCCGTGGGTCCCCCAAGCGAGGGATTGCTCGCTTGGGGGACGCAAGAAAATTTTGTTCCCCCCAGAATTGGGGGGCTAGGGGGGCGTGCGCCATACCCATAATCAGCAACGCCAATGGTTGAGCTGCACAGATGCCAATATCTGCATCTTTGTAAGCATTCAGCAGTCAGCAGTCAGTGGTCAGCTTAACTCAGATTAAACCAATGCTGACCTGTTTTCTAAATGGAGCGCGGTCTTGGGGATTTCCCTCAAGACCGCGCTCCATCAATTATTCAAAAGCACCAATCAGTACCGTGGCACAGGCTTCGACACTGTGATCCATAAGCTAATAGCTGATCGCTGATCGCTGATCGCTTACGTGTCAAGACTCTACTCTACACTCGACATTGAAATTGAATTCCTCGGCACTACCACCAATGCCAATGCCAGTTTCAAATATCTCGGCATTAGTTAAGGTCATGTTGTTCATGACAGCTCCAGACACATCGGTGTCGTAAAGCTTGGCCGCTGTTAAATTCACTTGGTTGAGATTAGCGCAGTTTAAACTAGCGTTGGTAACAAAGGCTTGGGTTAAGTTAGCCCCGTTTAAGTTGGCACCAGTCAGGTCAGCACCTTCTAGGTTGGCTTCGATTAAGTTTGCTCCTTGCAGGTTAGCATGTGACTCACGCTATGACAATG
>NZ_JAAHHU010000945.1:0-1900 GCF_010672095.1 Moorena sp. SIO3I6
TGTATGCTATTATTATATCACTGACCTAAAAAAGCGTCAACTAGTTCCATGAAGAAAAAGTTTGCCACAAAAGGTAGATCGGTCAGCGATCTCAAAGCTCACCTTGTCTTAACAACAAAATACCGCTGTAAAGTCTTTACAAGCGATATGTTAAATGAATTACATGATATATTTGCTGATTTAATGGAGAAGTGGGACGGGGACTTAGTATAATTCAATGGAGAAGCCGATCACATACATCTCCTGTTTCAATACCACCCAGATGTCCCTTTGAGTAATTTAGTCAATAATTTAAAATCAGTTAGTTCCCGAAAGCTCCGTCAGCAATTCAGTGAAGAGCTTGATAAGATTTATAGCAAAAATGTCGTATGGAACAGTTCTTATTTTATTGCGAGTTGTGGCGGAGTTACTATTAACCAACTCAAAAAATATATCGAAAACCAGGATAGACCTGCTGGCTAGCTACCATAGTGTCGCGATTCATCCCACGCTCATCCTACGGATTGAGACGTGGGGCTTCTCGCGACTTTAGCTAACTCATCATCTCCTCAACCCAAAACAAAACAAATTAACATTATCAAACCAATCATCCTCCCCCTAGGAATCATCTTATTGGTAATTTTCTGCCTAGCACCACTCCTCTGGCAATTGCTCACCTCTATCAAAGTCAACCAAGATATCTCTTCCCTTCCCAATATTTATTTTCCCACGCGCTATACACTTGACCACTATATAAACTTATTTACCCGCCGTCCCCTAGTCCACTATATTTTCAACAGCGCCTTCGTATCCATAGCTTCCACACTATTGTGTTTAGGGATAGGAACTCCCGCTGCTTACGCCTTAGCACGGTTAACCCTAAGGGGAGAAAAAATTATCCTTGCTGGAATTATAATTATTACCTTATTTCCCTTTATTTTGATATTCCTAGGACTCCTGGAAATTATCCAGATTCTTAAACTAGGAAATAATTATATAAGCCTGATTGTTTCCTATACAGCTATCAACCTTCCTCTCACCCTATTAGTGATGCGAAGTTTTTTTCAACAGCTACCGCGAGAGCTAGAAGATGCTGCTAAAGTTGATGGCTATAGCACCTGGCAAATGCTAATCCAAATTTTGTTACCCCTAACCGTTCCAGCTTTAGTAACCACAGGAATACTTACCTTTATTTTTGCTTGGAATGAATTTATTTTATCCCTCACTTTCATTAGCCAAGAATCCATGAAAACCCTTCCCGTTGCTGCCGCTCAGTTAAGTGGTTCTCTGGGGAAAGAGATTCCCTACGGTGCGATTGCTGCTATGACAGTTATAGGAACATTTCCCCTAGTGGTATTAGTAATGTTTTTCCAAGGTAAAATTGTCCAAGGTTTAACATCGGGAGCAGTTAAGGGTTAAGGGTTAAGGGTTGAAGGTTGAAGGTTGGAAGGTTGAAGGTTTGGAGGGTTGGAGGTTGAAGGTTGGAGGTTGAAGGTTGAAGGTTGAAGGTTGAAGGTTGGAGGTTGAAGGTTGGAGGTTGGAGGTTGGAGGTTGTTTGGTTGTTTGGTTGTTTGGTTGTTTGGTTGGAGGTTGTTTGGTTGTTTGGTTGTTTGGTTGGAGGTTGTTTGGTTGGAGGTTGTTTGGTTGAAGGTTGGAGGTTGAACGCGATCGCGTGGCCAAAGGCCAAGGTTTGGAGGGTTGGAGGTTGTTCGGCCTTGGCGTTCTTTGTAGGGAAGGTTTTAAGATTGAATTTTTTAAGATTGAATCTTTTCAGTTTGAAAGAGTATGGGAACTTTGAACCTCCCCAACCTAAGAGGATGGGGATTCCCAGGCACAACCAACTAAGTGGCTGTTCTCTCCATGGGCGTAACTTTCCCCCGCACCGGAGGTAGCTGGATAGGGTTAATCCCCAGTTTTTCAA
>NZ_JAAHHU010000946.1:0-1900 GCF_010672095.1 Moorena sp. SIO3I6
AAAGGCGAAACTCTACGCTATGCTTTATCAAAAGCCTTTGATATCTGGAATCCTGGCAATTATTTATATGATGTTTTGAGTATTTTGAAGCGTATTGCTGCTGTTACGGCTAAGTCTTAGAGGAGACTCAAGTAAGCTATCAGCTATCAGCTCTCAGCTATCAGCTAATGTGCTACGCGCACGCTGCGCGAACAGCTTTTGACTAAGCGATGCAGCGCGGTCTTGGGGAGGCAGCGCGGTCTTGGGGGTTCCCCCCATGAGCGACTGCCGTGGTTTCCCCCACTCGCTATTGCATCAAGACAAGAGGTAAGCATTCGTTTAGTTTTGATGGAATATAAAGCCTAAACCATGACAAAATCGTCTTTCTAGAAGATGGAGAAATGACCCGCCAGGAGCAGGAACAGGTGATGGAAGAGGTAGTTATCCCGGTGTTGCAACAAGAAATTGAGCAAGGAAATGACCTGATCAATCGAGCGCTTTACGTAACTAAGGACAAAATGCTTAGATGGGTAGACTTACCCTAAACCTGAAGTTTTGAAGGCTAAGGACTTTGGTAGTAGTACACAAGAGTGATTTTAGTTACCGTTACCTTGACGCTTACCATAGGCAAATCACTACATCTTTACCACTACCCTGATTTGCTCTAAGATAATTAAGATGTATACTCTAGATACATTTGGAAATAGGAACTATGTCAACAAAAATTGCTGCTGAAGAATTTTATGATAAATTTGCTCCTACCTATGACGACGTCTTAAAAGATCCCAGTTGTAATGCACAGCATGTATATGAGGCTGCTAAAATCTTCAATCGACATAATCACCATCAAGGCAGTGTTTTAGATATTGCTTGTGGTACAGGGTTTTTAAGTGAATTGTTGGAAGGGGAGTTTGACTATACAGGGATTGATATTTCAAGTAAGATGCTCGATTATGCGGCAAAAAGGGGTTATCAAACTATCCACAAGCCGATTGAAACAGCCCTAGCTGAAATTGATAGCCAGTCCTACGATTTTGTTTTTTGTTTAAGTTCGTTACTGTGTGTCGAAGACGCCGCAACAGCGATCAAACACATCGGTCGAATTGCCCGAAAAACTAGTCTAATTAGCCTTGATGAAACAACAGAAGAATATATTAAAAACTTTGTTGTTCCAGTTTATGATCACTCTAAAATTGCCATCGAAAATGCCACCGAAGATTATTTTATTGTAGGTTGGACTTCTCCCACCCTAGGGATTACAATCCGAACTCGGATGATTTACATTGAAGCAAATACATAGGATTTTTAATAGCAAAGGGAACAGGGAATCGGGAATCGGGAATCGGGAGTCGGGAATCGGGAATCGGGAATCGGGAATCGGGAGTCGGGAATCGGGAATCGGGAATCGGGAAACAAGATTGTTTCTATCATTCCAGATAGGGTTACTAAGCGCGAACGGAACATCGCGCCCAATTCTCTTTAATCAAAATCTCCTGCACCACTTACAACACTTACAACACGCCCCACAAAGACCTGTAATAGCAATCCGTGTCGGAATTGTGAGAATTTTTGTTCCCTGTTCCCAGATCGGCTGTTCCCTGCTCCCTGCTCCCTACTCCCTACTCCCTATTCCCTATTCCCTTTCCTAAAGCCTGAGCCCAAACCCCTAATCACTGAATTTTTTGCCAAAATACTAGAGTTGAAATCGTTAAGTCACTAAAGGTAGTAAGCATGGACACCGTCCGCGAGTTGCATAAACAGCTAATCAACAAAGAACGCTCAGCTGTAGAAATCACCCAAGAAGCCCTAGATAAGATTCAAGCCCTAGAGCCTCAAGTCCAAAGCTTCCTCCACATCACCTCAGACTATGCTTTAGAACAGGCCAGTCAAGTAGATGCCAAAATCGCAGCTGGTGAAGAGC
>NZ_JAAHHU010000947.1:0-1899 GCF_010672095.1 Moorena sp. SIO3I6
CCTTTGTGGTACTTATATTTCCTACTCAGTTACTTTAAAAGGCTGGTTATCACCCTTAATCTGGTGGATGATTCGCCCCTACGTGGCGCGGGTGGTATTTGAATTAGCCCAGGCTGCCGAGCAGGTCAGAGCAATCTAATACCGAGTTGCATTCAAAGATAGTAGATTGGTTGGATCGGGAGATGGGGAGATGGGGAGATGGGGAAATAGGGAGATGGGGAGATCTCACAGGGGTAGGTTTTTTACATTTGGGTCGGGAGTCGGGAATCGGGAATCGGGAATCGGGAATCGGGAATCGGGAATCGGGAAAAGCGGGAAATGGGGAGAATTATTCCGGAAATTATTGTGTATTTTGATACATATTTTTAGGAATTTATACGTAGCGATGCAGCGCGGTCTTGGGGAGGCAGCGCCGCCAAAGGGGGTTCCCCCCATGAGCGACTGCCGTGGTTTCCCCCATGAGCGACTGCATCAAGACAATCAAAGTACATACTTGCCCCTTTGTAAAAAACCTACCCTTGTAAGGATGGGGAGATGGGGAGATGGGGAGATGGGGAGAAGAGAAAGTTATCTGTTATACCAGAAATTGGTATAAACCTATAGCTATGGCTCTTTGCCGAAAAGGGTAACTTGCGCGATCGCATCCCCGTAGCCCGTTAGCCCGTTAGCTGAATGCTGAGCAATAATAACACCACTTTCCGAGAACTTTAGGGTACCTAAATCAATAATTGTGATAATTTTTGTTCCCGACTCCCGACTCCCGACTCCCGACTCCCGACTCCCGACTCCCGACTCCCGACTCCCGACTCCCGACTCCCGACTCCCATTAACCCAGCACGAAAACCCTCACCTCATTAAGAACTGCTATACCTTATTATATGTAGGCTAGAATTCCCTTCTTAAGAGGCATTTGGCGATGCTCTGTAGGAGCTGCTGGGTGAACGCAAAAGCGAATCTAAATGAACAACCAATCAGTCAACGTAACAGCTAAAAAGACTAACAACAAAATTACTATCCTATTTGATGGGGGGTCTCGTGGAAATCCTGGAATAGCCGGTGCTGCTGCTATTATTAAACAACCGGGAGCTCAAACCATTAGGGTTAGTCAATTTTTCCCTCATGCTACCAACAATCAGGCCGAATATACTGGAGCCATTCTTGGCTTGGAGAAAGCCTTGGAAATCGGTGCTGGCCAGGTAGTCCTAAAAGGAGATTCTCAACTAGTTATCAATCAGCTTAAAGGTACCTGGAGAGTTAAAACACCCCACTTACGACCGTTATGGACAAAGGCTAAGTCACTGCTGAATCAGTTTGACTCTGTTCAATTGGAGTGGATTCCCCGAGCACAGAATTCAGAAGCCGATGCCGCTGCGAATCAGGCTATGGATCAACGCCAAGGGGTTAACGCTGTCAGAAAGAACCCAACTGGGTTGCCCAAGGCTAAACCTGCTGTACCAAAACTGGCTAACCAGTCCTCTGAGTTGCCCAAGGCTAAACCTTCTTTAGCAAAACTGGCTGAGCAGTTCTCTGAGTTGCCCAAGGTTCAACCTCTACCAAAACTTGCTAACCAGATCTATGAGCTGATTGCGATGGGAACAAAGGCTGGATTTAAAGATTTCTTAAACTTGAAAAGTGGTCGGGATGAGTTGACTAGCAAGCGATTCCCCACCCTAAAGGAAATGGTACCTAGTGCTGTTCAAAATGCGATCGCATCGGCTATGGCTGAAGCCGATGAATCTACCTTAGCCAAGGTATACCGCTGGTATCTCAGAGGATTACCCGCAGACTTAGCAATTAGAAAAGTCCAGGTCGATTTAGAAGTATCTGAAAATATTATCCAGCGTCGTCAAAAAAAATAACCAAACCCTTTAATTATAACACATAATTATCGCTCTAGCA
>NZ_JAAHHU010000948.1:0-1898 GCF_010672095.1 Moorena sp. SIO3I6
CTCTCAACCGGAGATGCAGGTGACTTGAAGATTAATACACAACCGTTACTGCTTAAGGATGGAGCACAGGTTAACGCCGTTACCTTTGGAGAAGGAGATGCAGGTAGTGTGACCATCTCGGCCAAAGAACCGGTGCAAATCATTGGTACATCCCCCGATGGTAAGTTTCCCAGCGGTATATTTGTCGAAGCTTTCGAAGACTCAACCGGAAATGCAGGTTCCTTGAAGATTAATACACAACTGTTACTGGTTTTCGATGGAGGACGGGTTGGCACCACTATCGACGCCAGCCTGATCGAAAACAGTCTGACCTTCTTACCAGACAATCAGATTGACACCACTACTTTGCTGTCCAATAGCTGCATTTTGCGCAGTCGGGAGCAACCAGGTAGCTTGATCATTACTGGCAATGGTGGTTTACCTCCCGCTCCAGGAAGTGCTAGGATTTCACCCTTTGCCACTGGCACAGTGCGCACCATACTCAGTGATGCTAGCTCTCGCCCCAGTACCCAACCGGATCGCCCTTGGCAAATCGGTGATCCGATTGTAGAACCTCAACAGGTATATCGACTGGCAGATGGACGGCTAGTTTTGAGTCGCGAGTGTGTAGAATAATTCCTGCACTAGCTAATCTGATCATACTGTTGGCAAATTACCTCAAAGCTTGGGTTTTTCTATATTACTGGTTCAACCGAAGTTCCCTATTCCTCTTTAGAGGTTGTCTGAGAAGTCTCATTTGCTTCTAAAAGTCCCCCTAAATCCCCCAATGGGGGACTTTTAGAAGCAAATGGACTCTTTTTCCCCCCAAAGTTGGGGGGCTAGGGGGGCAAAATTCAGTATAAAAAAACTTTTCAGATATCCTCTTTACAATCCATCAATGTTTAACACCTCAAATAAAAAGGCTATATTGCAGTTTTCTGCAATCAATTTTGCAGATAATTGCAATTAGTTTTGCTGATTTTGTCAATTAAGTTTTACAACAAAAAGTAACATAACCTAAGATGGTTAAACGATTTGATAGATAATGATTAGAGCCACAAAATTATTACTTAGTTGTTAAGGAATCGGTGCTGTGATCAGGCAAACTAGGCGGAGTCGGTCTTGGCAATTGGGATTGGTAAGTACAGTAGGGATGACAAGTTCATTAACACTGTCACACTTTATCCCATCTACTACTAATCAAGCCCATGCTCAGAGCTTGATCGTACCAGATGATACCTTGGGAGCTAATGGTTCGATTGTGATTCCTGACGCTTCTGTGAAGGGATTGCCAGCAGAATTAATTGAAGGAGGAGTTCAACGGGGAGTTAACCTATTCCACAGTTTTCAAGAATTCAATGTCGGTCAGGGATTGCGGGTTTATTTAGCTAATCCAGCGGGAATTGAGAATATCCTGTCGCGGGTGACCGGAATTAATCCAAGTGAGATTGAAGGAACTTTGGGAGTAGATGGCGCAGCTAACCTGTTTTTGCTCAATCCCAATGGGATTATATTTGGGTCAAACGCCAGCTTGGATGTGCAGGGTTCCTTTGTAGGAAGTACAGCGAATGCGATCGCATGGGGAGAAGATGGGTATTTTAGTGCTACCGAACCCGAAACTAGCCGTTTACTAACCATTAATCCAGGAGCATTGTTTTTTAATCAGGTCGGCTTGGTGTCAGGGACTATTATCAATACTGGCACCTTGGCCGTGGGGAAAGATTTAACTCTGTCGGGATTGAATCTAAATTTACAGGGTCAGCTATCAGCTGGGGGGAATTTGACCCTATCAGCCATGGAAACCCTAAAGATCCGGGATAGCATAGCGCTACCTTTTGTGGCAGCAGCTGGGGAGAAACTATTGCTTGAGGGTAACCAAAGAGTAGATATATTGGCTTTGACTCATCCGGATAGTGGGT
>NZ_JAAHHU010000949.1:0-1896 GCF_010672095.1 Moorena sp. SIO3I6
TTACTAGCAACTTTATATAAAGCTGTCAAGTTAGAGCCAAAAAAAAAGCCGTCCTAGAAGGACGGGGCTTTAAACCCAATATTTTTGGTAAGAACAAGGTTGGTTGCGTTGATTTTTTGCGCTTTACGGTGAGATACCAGCCAGTAAGAGACGGGGTTAATTCTACCTACTCCTCAAGGAACAGGCAAGCAATGCAGCAAAAAGGAGATGCACCCGAACACAGACCAGGGAACAGGCAAGATGCCTGTTCCACAAAACTCTTAAAATCATTCTATTATTAAGCAACGCCCTCAGGTTAATTACTCTGAGCAGTGGTGCTGGTGGGAACAGTCAGATTAATACTAAAAGGCACACTTTGTCGATTCTCTTCTTCGCCCCAAAGCAAGGTTCCAGTCAATTGGTATTGTCCAGCTGTCAGTTGCTTGGCATCACTAGGATATCCGATAGAAATTTTCCGTTCTCCCCCAGCAATAACTGTCCATTCGTTTTGTTTGCCAGTGGTGACCGTAGTGCTTCCCTGTTTCAAAGTCCACTCCACCTTGGGACGTGCAGTGGCATTGCCACTGTTGCTAACCTGTAACAGAATCTGCTTACTCTTGTCATCAAAGCTCGCTTCCTCTACGGTCAATTTGGGAGAAATATCTCCATGACGTACATAGACAGTCACACCAACGCGAGGTACGATGCCCATACTGACACCACCACGGTTATTCTGAGAATGTGCCAGATTTTCTGTGAAAATCACTGCCCGATATTCCCCTTTATCCATACTAGGAGGAAAGCGGGAAATCATGCGGATGCGGCGAGTTACGCCTGGTTCTACTACCAATTCACGAGGGGAGAATTGTAGATAAGGGGTTAAATCATTAGAGCTAGATTCCAATGCTTCAAACCCATTTTCATCGTAGGTGAAAGGTTTCGCATAGACACGGGCTCGAAACGCCTTATTACTGCGATTGGTGACGTTGATGATACCTCTAGCTTGACCTCGTTCTGCTTCTTCTTCAATAACTAAAGGAGAAACTTGAACCTGAGCTTTAGCTAATCCTGGAAACAGCACCAGTGCAGATAAGGCGCAACTACCTAAATAGGATATTAAATGTTGATTGAGTTTAATCATTTCTAGAGAATCGGGAATCGGGAAGTTAGAAGTTAGAAGTTAGAAGTTAGAATTTAGAATTTAGAATTTAGAAGTTAGAATTGGGAATCGGGAATCGGGAATCGGGAATCGGGAATCGGGAATCGGGAATCGGAAATCGGAAATCGGAAATCGGGAATAGTAAATAGGTAAAAATATGTGTAACTAATTAATATAAAAGTAAGCATTTAGCTTATGGGCTACTTGAGGTGCTACTTGAGGTGCCAAAGGCCAAAGGCTGACGGCTGACGGCTGACGGCTGACGGCTGATTGCTGATTGCTGATTGCTTACGATAATTTAGTAACCAGCGATATACTTTAATCTATTGTTGACTAAAATTTTAGTAATAGCTATGGTTGAAATTACTGATTTTTATAGAGTATTTTAAAAAAAAAATCGTTATAAATACGGATATAGCAATCCTAAGTAATTTGTAAGTATTCACACAAAAATAATTACCGGTTTTACAAAATCAAAATCCTGATTTTGTAAGCATTATCGAGAATAGGAGGAGGTAATTTATTTTGTAATGATACTTAAACAATACTTCCCTTAAAATCGTCCTGAGTGCTAAGTAGTGATAAATTAAGCCATGATCACAGAATATTCAAGTTCAATCCTGACTTAGGTAACAAAAGCAGGAAAAGGTTGATATGTAATCCCTTTGCTCTGACACCTATGCCAGCATGATAGTAACGGACATTGCCTCAAATCAAGAAATTTCCAGTTGGAATCGGCAAACCTATCAACGTTTGAA
>NZ_JAAHHU010000095.1:0-25325 GCF_010672095.1 Moorena sp. SIO3I6
TCTATAGCAGAATACCAGTGAGATTTATCCATTGAGGGGGGATTTCTATGACAATCAGCAACCAATCTGTTTTTACTGTAGCTGTATTGAGTGTAGCCCTTGGCATTACTACAGCGTTACTGCACGGGTCCGCTACTGCCCAAAGTATAGGTACTATTCGAGCGGATGAAAATTTTAATAATCCTAACGAGCAAGACACGTTTGGGGGGTTTGGAGACAGTGGTTTCAACGCTTTTGATTTAATCCATAATGCCCAATTGGGTACAGTTGACATCAATCAGTTCAATCAGGGACAGTCTCAGAGACTAGACGATGCTGCTTCTGAGTTTCGGCGTTTACAATTGGAACGGTTGCGCAATCCCCAAATAGTCTCTCCAGAAAACCAATATCGAGAAAACCAGCCTGCTACGTCTGGAGTTAGCGAAAGTTACTGATAATCTTAGACATTTTGCATCAGGTTTGGATCACGATTGATATCAAGTTCAGTTAATCATTTGATTTACAGGTCATACCATAGATGTTATAGCAGTTCTCAATACCCAATTGAGAACTGCTATTTTATGATATAAACTGTCGGATATCAAGCTCAGAAATTAGAGGAGATAGACCTTGAGGTAAACGTTTGGGGCATCGGGTAATTATCCCAGCTGTAGTTTCCCATTAGATGAAATAAATGATAGATTCCTGTGTGAATCCAGTTTTCTAAATACAGCTTCTGCTCTGAGGATAACTGGTGTAATTCTTGGCTTTTTGATGATGCTTCACTATTGTCTATAACTTCGTAATGATTCGGAATTCTGCTAAGGACATAAGCAATTAAATCCTCGCGTATGTTAGACTGGTAAAACATGTATTGATAGGGAAACTCCGGATACGTTGCTAAGACGTTTTCAATTTCTTTAATCACTATCGATGTAGTTACGTGAACAAGGGTTTTACCCATAGTTTACACTCCTTTTGCCAACCGGTTATTGTCCACCGGTTTATTAATCAATATATAGCGTATTTTAAGCCCTGTTTTAAGTCAATGGAAGTATTCTTAACTGCTGATTAATTGCTGCTAATATTTCCTGACTCTCTACAGGTTTGGTTAGATAATCATTGGCTCCCAGTTCCTTAGCTCGAGCATAGCCATCCTCCTTGGAATCACTGGTTAGAAATATAAACGGTGTTTTCGCTGTATTTAACCTATCTCGTAATATCTGTAGAAGCTCATACCCATCAAGGGATGGTATATTAGTTTCAGAAATAATTAAATCAGGTCGGATAACTTTAGCTAAATTTAACCCGAGCCAACCATCTTCTGCAGTAAGGACATTAAAGCCTTCTAATTCCAGTAAATCTGAAAAATTTGAGCGCAACAGTTTATCATTTTCAATTAATAAAATTGTTTTGTTCATCGCTCCAGCCTCTATAAATTCATGATCAAGATTAATCCCCAACTTGCAGAATCTGTTCTAGCAAGAGGCGATCGCTAGTTGAGCTACCGAACCATAACTTATCTTTTGCCAGAGTACTGAGATATAACTGACCATTTGGTTCAACGCTAAAATCTTGACCCAACACTAACCCTTGCTCCTGAAGCTTCTTGATTGCGACAGTCATCGCTACTGCCACTAAGTCAAGTTCGGGCATCAAATAATCGGGATGACGCAATAGCCACTGACAAGCATCAAGGTTAATCTCTGGTAGTCGATAAACCGCTGCCAGTAAGACTTGCTCAATATAAGTGGGACTGGGTAAAACAGTCAGAAAGTCTTTAAGAGATTTGATAAATGTTGAGTCTTGACTCTGAAATACATCCACAGCTAATCCGATGTATGACTCATAGTCCTGGGCTTGGCTGGTACCCAGATCTCGTTCCTTGGTCAAGGGCAAACTCTTGATACCCAGGACAACTGGTGTGAAGGTTTGTCTCCTCTGGTGCTCTGGGTGGTGAGGATAAGCTAAATCGATCCTAGGACTGATCGTGGGACTCAGGGATAATTGCTCCAAAGGAGTGGCGTTGGAACAATTACTGGAACTGCTACCTTTGTTTGAAAAAATCATACCCATACCCCGAAGTTCAACCCAAGATCTATTTACCTTACCTAAAAATATAAATTAGGGCGCAAATGTGAAGAGATTGTGATTAGACTTCGCGGCAGTTGTCAGGGAATAGGGAATAGGGAATAGGGAATAGGTGTCAAAATTGACTTAGAAGCTATCCAAAATGATTGCTTAGTTATTTTTGCAAGAGGTCTATTGGGTAGGGTGCTAACTTATGGCTAATCGGTAAGATCTCAAAGGTGAGTGCTATGGAATCTTTTTACCTCACCCAATTTAGAACTGCGTTTGCCAGCAATTAATCTATCATGAAGTTCTTGATAATTGGCTGCCGGGTTGGGAGTTTCAATAAAACCTAGCACTGCGATAGCTCAATCGAGCCAATTAAGAATCCCTTGGATTTCCTCGACCAATTCCATAGGTTTAAACGGCTTGGTAATAACTCCAGTTACCCCCAAATCTAGAAACTGCTTTTGCTCGCTGCTCCTAGCTTTAGCTGTTAGCAAAATGGTTGGGATGTCCGCTGTCACTGCATTAGCTTGTAACTGTCGAAATGTAGCCGGTCCATCCAGCTCGGGCATCATGACATCTAGGAGAATAGCATCAGGCTGATCTGCCTCAGCCTTAGCTAATCCCTCTTTACCAGAAGCAGCTGTCAACACTTCCCACCCTGTTGCTGCTTCTAGAGAAAATTGGATGATTTCTCGAACCCCATCATCATCATCAATCACTAAAATGCGCTTAGTTGTCATCTTTCCCACCTTCTGCTGCTGCTGTTTGTTCTGGTAAGGTAAAATAAAAACTGCTGCCTTCACCAACAGTACTCTCAACCCAGATTTTGCCTCCGTGCTGCTCCACTATATTACGGCAAATCGCTAACCCTAAACCCGTCCCTCCCTTTTTACGGGCATCGGAGGCATCAACCTGTTGAAAACGCCCGAATATACTTTCAAGTTTGTCAGCCGGAATTCCCCTACCTTGGTCTTTAACGGTAAACAAGATCGTGGCACTGTTTGGGTCAGGGGGTGAGGTTTTTTCTGGTTCCTCTGGCTGTTGGAGTTCTACAGTTAACCATAGGCTAGAACCTCTGTCTGAAAATTTAATCCCATTGCTGAGTAAATTGGTTATGACTTGAATAATGCGATCGCTATCAGCCTCGAATTCAATTTCAGATTCAATGGCTTGGGGCGAGACTTCCAATTTAATCCCAGCTCGATTAGCCATCACCTGCACCTGATCAACAGCTTTAACCATCAACTCAGCTGCATTCACTGGCTGCTTCGACAAACGGATCTTACCAGATTCCAGACGTTCCAGCTCCAAAATATCGTTAACTAGTCGCACTAAACGCTCAGCACTATCAGCGGCAATGCCAATCACACGCTGTCCTCGTTCAGACTGAGGTTGAATTAGACCAGTTGATAACAGGTTCAAGGCACCATGAATTGACGTTAGGGGGGTACGGAGTTCGTGGCTGACCACGGACGTGAATTCATCTTTCATCCGTTCAATAGCGTAGCGCTCAGTAATATCTTCCCCAATACTCATGGTGCCAATTGCCTCTCCCTGGAGATTTTGGAGTAGGGTATTATTCCAAGCAATGATTTTTTCTTGCTTTGACTTGGTGAGAATCGAGTGCTGATAGTGAGGTTTAAAGTCTGGCTCTAGGATGTCCTGGAAGTATTGCTGTACTGACTGTTGCTGGTAATTGGGCAGGAAGTTTTCAAACCAGTCCTTGCCTAAAACTTCTGCTTCTGTGTACCTAGTCAATTCTAGGAAGAACGGATTGACATACTCCACTTTACCCTCTCGGTCTAGTCCCACCACCACCAGTCGCACATTTTCGAGAAGGCTGCGCCACCGTCGCTCTGATTCCTGTAAACTAGCAATTAACTGGGTACGTTCTTCTTCAAATCGTTTGCGTGAACTAATATCTCGCTGCAACACTAAGATATAGCTAATGTTTCCTTGGGTATCATGAACCACTGAGTAGGAGGAGTCTGTGGTAAGAACAGTCCCATTTTTGCAGACAAACTCAATTTCTTGACGATGGGTTCCCTGCTCCAGTAAAACTGGAAACTGTTGCTGGCAAATATTTTGGTATGTGGGGGTAAAGAACTCTTCTAAGCGATTACCGATCAATTCTGATTCAGCATAACCCGACTGCTGGATGACAGCCGGGTTCACTTGCTCAATCATGCCCTGAGTATCTAATATATGGATAAAATCTGGGGCAGATTCAAACAACGAGCGGAATCGTTGTTCGCTTTCGAGTAAAGCAGCTGTGCGCTGTTGAACCCTAATTTCTAATTCTCGATTGAGTTGTTGTAATTCTCGATTGAGTTGTTGCAGTTGAGCTTCTTGCTGTTTACGCTCCGTGATATCCGTAGTGATGCCGTGAAGATGTACAGAGGTGCCATTATCACGCCTAACCACACGAGCGCGATCGTTCAGCCAGCGAATTTCTCCATTACTGAGCTGAATTCTATATTCTAAATCCCACGATTGACGACGGTTTTCTTGAACAGCTCGCCATGCCTTATCAACAGGATCAAAATCTTCTGGCACAACAAACTGTCGCCATAAGTTGTCTTGATCGCTAAATAGCTCGAAAGTTGGGCGACCGTAAACTTGCTCGAAGGCTATATTAACATAGCGCAGTATCCCAGAAGGCAGTGATACTGACCACACCACGTCTTGAAGAGAACTCATAATTGCTCGGAGCCGCTCTTCGTTGGACTTCAGCGCCTTTTCATTTTCTTGAAATGCTTCTTCTGTCTGCTTGCGATCGCTAATATCCGTAATTGAGCCAACCACTCGCACTGGATCACCTGCTTCATTCCAAAGTGCTTGTGCCTGGTCAAGAATCCATTTGTAACTGTCGTTGTTGCACCGTAAGCGATACTCTTGAACATAATAGGAGGTTTTCTGGGCTAAGTGATCCTCCATGGCTTTGATCACCTGGTCTAAATCATCGGGATGGATGTGTGTCCGCCATTGATGGTTATAGTTTCCGATGTCGTAGCTTTCATCATACCCCAGCATTTCCTTACATCGGCTGGATACAAAGGTTTCATTGGTTTTGGGGTTCCAGTCCCAAATTCCCTGATTAGCTGCCTGTAGTGCCAATTGCCAGCGTTGCTCACGTTGCCGTAAGGATTGCTCTGCTAAAATACGCTCTTCAATTTGAGATTTTAGCTCCTGGTTGAGCTGCTCAAGTCCAGCCAGACTAGGTGAATTTTGGATTCGAGGTATAATAGAGTATAATTTTATGGCAGTGTAGACAGAAACTATAGCTGTAATTGCTTTAATAGAGCCTGATAGCCAGTAAGCTGGATCCCAAACGGTCCATAGTTCCATCAGGTGAGTGGTGCCACCGCAAATAATAAACGCCCCAAACAACATCAATAGTCCCTTGAAAGGCAGATTCTGCCGCTGCCTAATCAAGTAGACTAGCAGTATGACAATCAAATAGTAGGCTAGGGTAATGAGAGCATCACTGATCAGGTGCAGCCAGATCACGTTAGGCTGCCCAAGGTAGCAGTTACCTTGGGGAATAAACGTTTCGGCAAATAGGAGATAGTCAAAGAAATTGATCATAATCAGGTTGACAATTGACATGATTGCTGACAGTCAACCGTTAACCATCAACTGTGAATAAAATGTGATCAACTCTACTATGTCCGATATCCAAATTCTATGTCCACTAACTGACCATAGTTATTTATTTATCTGACAACATTTGATTCTTCTGTGCTATCATACTAAGTCTTAGTTGGCTGCGCTCAATGCGATTCAACACCCGAGCCAAAAGTTCTGGTTCCTTGATTGGTTTTTGTACGTAATCATCTGCCCCTGCCATAAACACTTGCTGCACAGTTTCAGCATCTTGAGCAGCTGAGAGAAACAGCACCGGTAACTCACCCCAGCGAGGGTCATTGCGTACCACCTGACACAGGTCAATACCGCTAAATTCCGGCATTTGCACATCCAAAATCAGTAAATCGGGAGTACACTGCTCTATGGTCTCCCAGAACTGTTGTGGATCGTTTAGTAAAGTCAATTGGAATCCCCAAGGTTCTAGCACAGTGCGTAGATGATCCAAGATTTGAGGGTCATCGTCAACAATCAATAGCTTTGCCTGTGGTGGACCAGATTGTTGCAACACTTTAGCGATCGCATCCATCACCTTTTGAGGTGCTACAGGCTTCTGAAGAAAACCCCGTCCCCCCAAACGAGCCACTTTGACTCGTTCAGCAAAACTCTCTTGAACCGTAAGTACTACCACAGGTACAGGGGGCTCAGTTGTTTTCAGTTCTGCTAACAGCTCTAAACCATTTCCCGCTGATTCAGGAAAACACAAGTCTAGGAGTACCACATCGGGGCGGTTACGAGCAATTGCTTTTCGGGCTTGAGATATATCACCGGCCACCTCAACCTGCATTTTCCCGGCTGCTACCTCTGAGGCTAACCCTTGCGCTAGTTTTACATCATCATCCACAATCAATAGTCGTGGGGAGTGGGGAATCGGGAATCGGGAGTTGGTAATCGGGAGTGGTTGACTTTGAGTAGGTTTTGGAAGGTTATCCTCGGTCTCTAGTTCTTGTCGTAGTTCTACCACTAGTTGAGACAGATGTGCTATTACCTCCTCACTAGCTTTTTTCCCAGATTGCAATATCTGCTCAATCTCACGGGATTTGAGAGAGCCTTGATCAAAACCAAAGCTACCGAGGGAACCGGCTAGGGTGTGTGCCTCCCCTAAAGCCTCCTGTCGCAACTTTCCGGTAAGATTACCATCTCGCCAATCCGTCACCGCCCGCTCCAATACATTGAGCCGCTTGATATACTTTGACTTCTGCTGCTCCCAAATGGCACTTAGTCCTGATTGCTTTGGTTCTTCGGATTGAGCCTTAGGGACTGGGGAAACGGAACTATCACTCTTGCTCTTTGATTGTTTCAGGTTAGATGGTGTCTTTTTAGCTACTTTTTTGCCTTTGTTTTTCTCAGTCTTTGTTTGACCTGAACCTTCCTCAGGCAGTTGTCTGAGCCGATACCCCAAGCCGTAGACGGTTTCAATTAAATCATTTTTGACTCCAGCTTCCTTGAGTTTCCGCCGTAAACTTTTGATATGAGCTCTAACGGCATTTTCTGTAGGGGGTTCTTCAAAAGACCAGAGATTATCTAGCAGGAAACTTTGGCTAAAGATGCGGTGGGGATTCCGTAAAAACAGCTCTAATAGACCATACTCCTTAGGTGTCAGATGTAATAGTTCCTGATCGTAGCTGACCTGGCAGTTACTGGGGTCAAGTTCGAGCAATCCCCACTCAAGCACAGGGAGTAGGGGGGTGCTGCTGCGGCGCAGCACTGCTCGAATTCGGGCTAATAATTCAGGTATGTCTAAGGGCTTGACTAAATAATCATCTGCTCCTGCGTCTAAAGCTTCGACTTTGTTAGTGCTGGTGTCTTGGGCAGTGAGGAGTATAATCGGAGTGCGATCGCGTGCGTTTCGCAGCTGCTTGCACAAATCAATCCCCGTGAGCTTGGGAAGCATCCAATCTAGTAAAATCAAGTCATACTTAAATATCTCTGCTAATTCTATGCCCTCATCCCCATCTGTAGCTAGATCAACCTGATAATGTTGACTAGCTAGCGCTGCCGTTACCACTTTGGCAATACCTTCATCGTCTTCTACTAGCAGGATTCTCACGAGGACCTAACAGCTCCAGCACCAAGGGGATGGGTTAGTTTCTAGATTATATAAATACAGATTAGATAAATAGTCATGACTTCGCCCAAATTCACAAAAATTTAGACGAAGTTTGATGCTTTTGACTTAGTTTAGCCCATGGCTGCCAATATATCTTGAGCGTGGGTAGCCGTTTTTACGGTCTCATCAACGTGAGTAATTTTGCCTTCGCCGTTGATAATGTAGGTTACCCGCTTGGAGTAACCCCCACCATCAACATCATAAGCCTTGCTAATTGCGCCATCCGTATCCGCTAGCAGGGTGAAAGGCAGACCATACTTTTCCTTAAATTGTTTGTGGGATGCCTCATCATCCATACTGACCCCAAGTACCACCATGTCTTTACCTTGATACTCAGTGTAGTTATCCCGAAAGCTTTGGGCTTCCTTGGTGCACCCTGGAGTATCGTCTTTGGGGTAAAAATAAAGCACTACAGTTTTACCCCCAAAGTCGGACAGTGAAACGGTATTGCCTTCGTCGTCTTTGACAGTAAATGCTGGTGCATCCATGCCAACTTGAAGAGCCATAACTTTTGTTTCCTATAGAAATATACTGAACTTATGTATAAAGTTTACAGTAATACGACTTACCTAGTAACTCGACTTTTAGGGTGCCTTCTCTTTAAGCATCATTATACATAAGCGCGTTTGTTGCCCAGTTTGGCCTAGGTCTTGAATAAATTCCAAAATTTCTAGAGTAAACCACCAGAGGTTGGCCTCTAATGTCAAAAAAACCTTAATATAGAAATAATCGGCGGTCAGTATAGTTCTAAGATTTAGTAACTGTGGCAAGAACTTCAATTCAGTCTCAAGGTAGCCAGGCTATTCAATATCCTGACCGAACTACTAAGCGTGCAGAGCAAGCAATGCGCTGTTTGCCATTCCAAATGCCTCTATTGGCAGCGATGCGTTCTAGCAGTGTTCCACTCTTATCTATAGTAGGTCTTGAAGGTGTGGAGAGAAACTACACAACGCGCCCTAGGTCGGAATTGGCAGTAGAAAACGATTTAATGTGGTTGATTCAAGTGGGTGTATTACGTCGAGAAGTAGACGGTCAGGGAATTACGGATAGTTTTCGACTGACACCTTTGGGTCGTCAGTTGTTAGAAAAGTGGGAACGGCTTGGAGAAACCTTACCTCCACCCTCACTATCAGATCGACTCGATCATACCTTGAATCGCTGGCTAAGATTGTCGGTTTAAATCAAGTTGGTGACAGGGTGATATCTCAATTTATTGATCATCTAGGCTAGTTCTGACGCCCTAACCCTGAATTATGAAAGCGATTATGGTGGTGGGTACTACATCCCACGCAGGAAAATCCTTGATAAGCACAGCTCTATGTCGCCTTCTTTCGCGACAAGGCTGGCGTGTCTGTCCCTTTAAGGGTCAGAACATGGCTCTAAATGCCTATGTGACACCTAATGGCGGAGAAATTGGACATGCCCAAGCAGTACAAGCTTGGGCTGCGGGTGTCATTCCCTGTGTGGAAATGAACCCAATTTTACTTAAACCCCAAGGTGACATGACCTCCCAGGTCATTCTTATGGGTAAAGCCGTAGGGAAGGTTAGTGCTGGGGAGTACTACGAAAAGTACTTTGATAAGGGTTGGCAGGTGATTGAAGAATCACTGCGACGTTTAACCAATGAGTTTGATTTAGTCGTGTGCGAGGGAGCTGGTAGCCCAGTAGAAATTAATATCAAGCACCGCGACTTGACCAATATGCGAGTGGCGCGGTACCTCAAAGCTCCCACCTTGCTGGTGGTAGATATTGACCGTGGAGGGTCTTTTGCTCAGGTAATCGGTACTCTCGAACTCCTCGAACCAGAGGAGAGAGCTTTGATTAAAGGTGTCGTGATTAATAAGTTTAGGGGTCAGCGATCGCTTTTGGACCCCGGGATAAAATGGTTAGAAGAACGCACTGGTATTCCTGTCGTTGGAGTTATTCCGTGGATTGATATACTGTTTCCCGCTGAAGATTCCCTTGACTTACTAGATCGCAACACCAGGAACAAGTCCAATAAGGAAGTCACTATCGTAGTAATTCGTTTACCTCGAATTTCTAACTTTACTGATTTTGACCCCCTCGAAGCTGAACCCAGCGTCTTTTTGAAATATCTGTCACCAAACGAAACCTTGGGATATCCAGATGCAGTGATTCTCCCAGGGACAAAAACTACCATTGCGGACATGATGGTACTCCAAAAAAGTGGCATGGCTGAGCAAATTCAAAACTACGCTGCCTCAGGTGGGACAATTTTGGGAATTTGTGGGGGATTCCAAATGCTAGGCAAAACCCTAGTTGATCCCGATGGATTAGAGGGTAAACAGGGACGTCATCCAGGATTAGGCTTGTTGCCCTTAAAAACCTTGATTACCAGTGGCAAAGTTGCCCGTCAGCGGATGGTGACCTCCAATTATCCCCAAGTTGGCTTACCCATTACCGGTTACGAAATTCATCAGGGGCGTTCGCGACTGCTTGAGGCGGAGATGGGAGATAATAAATCTGCTTATCGAGCGTTATTCGATGACCATGGTTTGGGCATTGTTGACGTGAATCAATCAATTTGGGGCAGCTATCTCCATGGCATGTTTGACAATAGTCCTTGGCGACGTTCCTGGTTGAATCAACTGCGCTCCAGACGAGGGCTACCTTCTCTCCCTACTGGGGTTGTCAACTATCGGGAACAACGAGAAGCGCTTTTGAATTCACTGGCTGATACTATCGAATCTCATCTTGATTTAACCCCGATTTTAAGGTCTTAGACTGTTAACTATCAGATTATTCTTGTCAAAAGTAAAAAGTAAAATTGAGAATGGAAAATGGTTAAGTAAAATTATTAATTAAAAATTAAACTAATTAACAATAAACATTTAATAAATTAAATGACTAATCAAACATGAGTGTGAGCGTTCGCTTTCTACCAGATGATGTAACAGTTGAGGCCGAAGTCGGAGAACCCATCCTTCTGGTGGCTGAACGTGCTGGTGTGTTCATTGCCACAGGTTGCCTGATGGGTTCTTGTCATGCCTGTGAGGTAGAGATAGAAAATGGACCGACTGTTTGTTCTTGTATCACTGCTGTACCTGCAGGTTATGAACAGCTGACGATTAATCTATACTCTGACACCAATTGGTAGTCTATAAATACCATGGCAATTGGCTTTGGTCAAGGTCACTATTAGAATTTAGAATTGAGAATTTAGAATTGAGAATTTAGAATTGAGAATTTAGAATTCTGCATTCTGCATTCTGCATTCACCATTCTGCATTCACCATTCTGCATTCACCATTCTGCATTCACCATTCTGCATTCTGACAGACAACCTTGGCCAAAAGGCCACGCAATCGCGTTCAACCTACCCTACACCGAAGGCCAAAGGCAAACAACCTTTAACCTTTAACTTTCAACCTTCAACCTTCAACTTTCAACTTTAAAGCTTCAACTTTAAAGCTTCAACCTTCAACCTCGAACCTTCAACCTTCAACCTTCAACCTCCAACCTCCAACCTTCAACCTTCAACCAATTTGCCATTAGCAATTTTCTCTGGTAACTGCTCAATAATGCCACCTCCAAGCACCAGCTCCCCGTCATACAGAACAGCAGCCTGTCCTGGGGTGATGCTGAATTGTGGTTCATCGAACACTAATTTGATCCGATTTCCTTCTAGAGGAATCACATTCACAGGTACAGCAGGTGAGCGATAGCGAACTTGCACAGAAGCTCGAATCGGAACAGTAGGTTCCTGAATCGATACCCAATTGACCCGATGAACCGTACATTCAGGTTGGGTGGCTTGGTGGCGTTCCCCTACAATTACCCGATTCCTGGCTGCATCCAGGGCAATCACATACAAGGGATTGGGAGCAGCTATACCTAGCCCTTTCCGTTGTCCAATGGTGTAGTGGTGAATTCCCTGATGTTGCCCTACCACATTTCCATCCAAGTCCACGATGTCACCTGTGGTTTGGGAAATATACTTGTCCAGGAACTTCTGCATGGAACCGTGGGATTCGATTAAACACAAGTCCTGACTTTCTGGTTTATCAGCAGTCTTGAGATTATACTCAGCAGCCAGGCGTCGCGTTTCTGTTTTCTTCAGTTCTCCCAAAGGAAATAGGGAAGCCGCCAGCAGGTCTTGAGTCAAGTCATACAGGAAGTATGACTGGTCTTTTGTCAAGTCTAGTGCTCGCCGCAATTGATAGCGATCGCATTCGGCATCATAAGTAATCCGGGCATAGTGACCTGTGGCTATTTTATCAATCCCCAATGTCTCATGGGCATAGGTCAGCATCGGACCAAACTTCACTGCCTTGTTGCACTGAGAACAAGGCAGTGGAGTAATCCCCGATTGGTAACCTGACACTAAGTAATCCACAATGTTTTCCTGAAAAACATCGCGACTGTCCACAATATGGTGGGGAATCCCTAATTGTTCACAGATAAACGCTGCATCGACCATTCCCTCAGAGCAGCATTGACCCTTCCCTTTCATTAACCAAAGGGTCAATCCGACAACTTCGTATCCTTTGTGATAGAGGGTGGCGGCAGCTACGGAACTGTCTACTCCGCCAGACAAGCCAACAACAACTTTATTCATGAACTCAACAGATTTCTACCTTAGGGAGGTATGGCATTGTATATTATTATTGTAATCCTGCTGACCCTTAAGTCCGTCTACCTTAAGTCGAGTGGGCAAAGTGGGATTTCACTCCTATCCTGGAATCATAGAGTATTAGGATAACTCTGGGAGTATCAGTGTTCATGGCTGGTTTTGGAAATTTGGTTCAAAAAGCGTTTTATCTAGGCGTCGGTATAGCTGCAGCAGCAGGGGAGAGAGCTGGGGGAACCTTGTCCGAAGTGCGAGGTCAAGCTCAGAAACTGGTAGATGAACTGGTAGAAAAAGGGGAGATGACTACCGAGGAAGCCCGTAAACTGGTTGAAGATTTAGTGCAACAGGGGCAACAGCAATCCTCTCAAGCTAACCCTAATGATCCTAAACCTGAGCCGCGCCGGATTGAGATTATTGCTGATGAAGAAGAATCAGCACCACCTGAAGAGCAGAATGTTGACAAACTACGCGAGCAGGTGCAAGCTATGCAAGAAGAATTACGTCGGCTCAAGCGCTAACTTATAGCACTTATCTAGCACTTATAATCAACTTGTCAACAACACTGGTTTAGCACATCATGGTGGTTGAGTAACTATTTACTATGGAAGATGATTGGTCTAAAAGTATTTTTGAAACCCTCGAATCAGTGGCTAATATGGTCGATGAGTTCTTCGAGGGTGTCAGTGAGGCGGTTGAGGAGTTTGCCAATGAAGTTGAGGAGTTTGCCAATGAGGTAGACAATGCCATTGGTGCGGAAATTGACCAGTGTTTGCAAGAGATTGTTGAACCGTTTGTTGAGATTTATTTTGACTTTGAGGTTATGGTCAGTGAAACAGACGAGGATTTTCCTGATTCCGTGACACCATCCTCACAGAAACATCCCGCTTGCATAGGTTGCCGTCATTATCACGGTCAAGCCTACGGTGGAAATTTATTAGTCTGCGCTATGCATCCCTATGGTTGGGACACAGAAGATTGTCCTGACTGGGAATCCCATCCTAGAAATTCCTCAAATCGTTTCTAATGCTAGCAAAACCAATGAGTAATTCCTTTACCCAGGAACAAGCATCACCAGAAGTAGACACACCCCAGATTAAATACGGTGAACAGGAGATTGCCCAAGCAAAACTTATTACCTTTCCCAATCCCCGTATCGGTCGTCCCTATCACATAAACATCACCTTACCGGAATTTACTTGCAAGTGCCCGTTTTCTGGTTATCCGGACTTTGCCACGATTTACATCACCTACGTTCCCAATCAACTGGTGGTAGAACTAAAGGCCCTTAAGTTGTATATCAATACATACCGCGATCGCTACATCTCCCATGAAGAGAGTATCAACCAAATTTTAGATGACTTCGTAGCCGCCTGTAACCCGGAAGATGTCACCATCAAGGGGGATTTTAACCCACGGGGTAATGTTCACACCGTTGTAGAAGTGCGACACCAAAAGTAATCGGTACAAAGGTCATAGGTAATCTTGAGGATCCAGTAAACAATTCCGATATAAACGGAAAATATAGCACTTGCGATCAATTCAGATTGACCCTAGGTGGTGGCAACATAGAACTCTTGAGTTTTTGTTTCAACACTAACCAAAGGAAGACCGGAGCATCAAACAGGTATCGCCGCCACAACCGTCGGGGTTCAGATAATAGCCTGTGTAACCATTCCAATCCTACCTCACTCATCCATACAGGCGACCTTGGTTTAGTGCCTGCTTCAAAATCAAGGGTGGCACCTACTGCCATGAAGATTTTAATGTTTGGTAATTGATCTTTGTACTTGTGTATCCACTTTTCTTGTTTAGGCGAACCAACTCCCACAGCTAGTACTGTAGCTCCAGAGTTGTTAACCATTTCTATGATTTCTTGGCATTCAGCTTCATTCTTCTCAAATCCGAATGATGGGGAGTGCGCAGCGATAACAATTTCTCTGCCAACTCTAGCATTGACATTTTCTTGAGCTTGTTTAGCGACTCCTTCTCGTCCACCTAAGAGAAATATTTTAATAGTTTCATTGTTTCTGTGATAATCATAAAAAGCTGGAAAAAAGTCAGATCCAGAAATTTTTTCCTGTATGGGTGACCCCAAGAACCTCGACGCATAATACACAACTTTACTATCACATAATCTATAATCGGCAATTCGATATGCCTTCATGAATTCAGGGTCTTTTTGTAGCTTTACTAAGTGATCGACATTGGGAGTAAAAATAACCCCGCTATCGAGCCGCTTTAAAAGCTCTGACTTTGATATATTATCAATCTCTAAGTTTAGGATTTTGACTATTTCTCTCATGTTTAACCTTTTTACGATGTCTCTCCTAGCTAAGGGATAAGCACTAAAAACAGCCAAGCTTTTCCCAACAATCTTCAGTCTTGGAGCCGAACTCAGTCAATTGGCCATTTACCGATCGGCTAACCAAGTTAGCTTGATACTGTTTCGAGCAAGATTTTATTTGGGAAAGAATAAAATTACATTATCACAGTTTTAGTAATTTGACTATAAATTTGACTATAGTAGCTCTGAAAAATTGGTAAATCCCCTTTTGTCTAGATAGCTGAACCTATAGATCTCCTCTAATTAAACAACAGTAATCCCTTGATGTAGATTACACCAGGGGTTGAAACTATCTCAGGAATTTGACAGAAATCTATTTTGGTATTAGCATTCAACTCTAGTTCACTGTGTTAATAAGCGATGAATTATCGATCAGGACAGTGTTAGATATTTCCCGAAATATTCAATCTCATTGTCACAGGGTGATCTAGATCGTATCGAGGTTAGAATTGGTGACTAATTATAACGTTATAGATTAGAGTCAACTGTGATTGAATCAATCAGGCTGTCTGGGAATGAATTCAATTTTCCATCCTCCTAGTCAACCCCGATATGCTTAGATGCCTAGAGCTTAAAAACCTCAAGTCAAATCCTCTCTATAATCCTTAGGAAGGATAGCCTTGTCTAGGCTTTATTTAGGCTTTATTTAGGCTTTATTTATTGGTTATGTATTAGGGATTTACTTTAATTAAAAGTACTTGTTTTTACGGTGGCACCAGTCCTCCTTTATGGGTTGTTGATGGTTAGTTAATGGTTAATTATACCATTAATATCATAGCCGATGGGCGAGTCCAGGCTAGTATTTTCTCTGAGCTTAATAAAATCTTTAAATAGTATTCATTGAGTCTACATAAATCAGCTAACAATGGTAATTTTTACTGCTCACGAGTCGTTGTCTTTATCAGGTAGTCTTGATCAGGTTTATGCTTTATTTTAAGAAGATTTTTTAGCAGGGAGGAGCTCGCCAGCCGAGTCTGAGAATTAGTCGAGCTAACAAATGCCTCAACTCTTTGCTACTTATAGAATGAGACTAAATAGTGTGATCGATAGCAGTAGTCTTTACAGAAACTTTATAAAAGTCTACTCTAAGATTCATCGATCCTTCAACCTTCATCTATGTGAAGCCGACTATCGTTATTTGTAAGGTTAGATGCTGAGCTAAACTAGGCAAACTAATTAACCTACCAGAAAACTATCCACACATCTACCAACCACAACAATGAGAAACCCAGTAATTGCCATTGGCTTGGATGCTGCCGACCCTGCCTTGATAGAGCAATGGATATCTCAAGGGCATCTGAAAAATCTGCGTCGCTTACGAGAACAGGGATCTTACGGACGTCTAAAGACATACGAATACTACCGGGCTGAGACTCCGTGGACAACATTCCTCACTGGTTGTACTCCTGAGCAAACAGGGTACTGGGCACCTCTGAAAATTAAGGAAGGCACTTACGAAGTAGAAGACATTCAAGCCTACGACTTTGCTGAGTATCAACCCTTCTATGCCTTGGGAGATGACTATCGGGTGGCAGTCTTTGATATACCTCAAGCTCCCCTGTCCAATCAGGTCAATGGGTTGCAAGTCCTTGCTTGGGGAGCTCACTCTCCTCAGACTCCCAGTCATTCCATACCCAAATCCTTGCTACAGGATTTGATTGATAAGCATGGTGAGCATCCTGTCTTACGCAAAGACCATGCCAGTATTATGGATGTGGAAGCACTCAAGGGTCTTCAGGCACAACTGGAGATTGGTATCGCCCGCCGGGGTGCCATTTGTCAAGACTTGTTGCAGCAGATGCCGTGGGATTTCTTCTTAACAATCTTTGGTGAAACCCATACTGCAGGGCATTACTTCTGGCACCTGAGTCAGCAGGATCATCCTCTCTACCCATCTGTAGGTGCTAAATGCCCTGGAGATCCCGTGTTAGAAATTTTTGAAGCTATTGACGAAGCCATTGGTGGAATTTTGAGCAAAGCCCCGGATAATGCCCAGGTCGTAGTATTTGCTGCCCATGGTATGGGGTCTAACGTCATGGATCTACCGAGTATGTTGTTCCTGCCAGAATTTCTCTATCGCTGGAGTTTCCCAGGTAAATATGGCATTGGTCGTGGCAACTATGGTCAACCCCCAGAACCCCTAGTCAATGATGCCAGGGCGAAAAAGGGTTGGATGGGGAAAGTGTGGAGCCTCAAGCATGAATCGAATCCACTCAAAGGTTTTTTAAGACGTCAACTCCCTACCAAACTTTTCAATCCTATCGCACCCTTGTTTGGTTCCACTCCTGGACCAGATCTCATTTCTCCGTTCAAGATGCAGGCAGAATCCGATCCATTCTTTTTCCAGAGTCCATCGTGGTACCAACCCTGCTGGCCTCAGATGAAAGCATTCGCGCTGCCTAGTTATTCGGAAGGATATATCAGGATTAATCTCCAGGGAAGGGAACCTCACGGTATTGTCCCCCCTGATCAGTACGATGCTGTATGTGAGGAATTGACTCAAAAACTTTACCAGCTTAAAGATGCTCGCACTGGGGAACCAATGGTGAAGGAAATTATCCGCACCCGCCAATCGGCAACTGAAACTGGTCCGAAATTACCTGATGGTGACTTAGTCGTGATCTGGCAAGAAAAATATGCCACTGACGTAGTAGATAGTCCCGATATTGGACGCATTGGTCCAGTTCCCTTTAATCGTACTGGTTCTCACCGCTCTGATGGCTTTTTGGTGATTCAAGGACAAGATATTGAGCCAGGTTCTAGTTTACCAGCTGGTCATTCTCTAGATTTAGCCCCCACTATTCTGAATTTGATGGGAGCGCCGATTCCTGACTATTTTCAAGGTAAGCCCCTCTCGGCAATTAAAGAAACTGTTGTGGCTGGTTAACTGAAAATTAACTAGTGACTAATTTTAATTAGTCGCAAAGGGAATTGAGTGTTTTCTGTTCAGTGTTTTTTGTTGAATGTTGTTGAGTGTTGATCGTAAGTCAACACTCAAACACTCACCGAAACCCCCCTATACTAAGTGTTATCACGTGTTATCACTAAGTAATAGCACTAAGTAATAGTTGTGAACCCAGAGATTCTTCAATGTCCATTCTCAAGTTTTGGATAGCAGGGTTAATTACTACCGTAGCAGCAATAGGTGTATCCGTTCCCAGTTGGGCTCTACCACTGTCTCCTGGCGATCGCCTTAGACTCTTTGTGGCTGGCGAAGAAGAAATCCCGGAAGCTGAACGCTTCAGTGCCACCTATGAAGTTAATCTGGATGGTTACATAAAATTCCCCTACCTAGACCCGATACTGGCAGCGGGTCGAGAAGTATCAGAAATCGAGCAAGACCTAGTCAAGGCTTTGCTGGAAGGGGGCTTTTTTCATGCTGATTTCCTCAAAGTCAGCATTCAACTCTTTGAGTGGGCTCCAATTCAGGTAACTGTGGGAGGAGCTGTTTTTGAACCTGGTCGGGTTTTGATTAATGATACGGATTCTAAAGGTCGAGACTTACCGGCATCGATTGCTACTGTCTCAGGAGACTATCCTCCAGAACGCTACCTAACCTTTGCCATTTTAACGGCTGGCGGCATCAAACCAAATGCCAACATTGAACAGGTGCGCTTGGTTCGGGGTGAGCAGGAACAGGTAATTGATTTATCTGGTGTGTTCACCGGATCACCAGTGGAGGATATTCCCTTGATTGCTGGAGACCAAATCATTGTTCCGACTCGGGAGTTGCCTCAATATTATCTAGCCAGACCTTCCCAGCTGACTCCCTCAACTATTCCTGTGTTTATCTCCAATCTCACTAATCCCAATAATGGACGTGACCTTAGAATCCAGGAAGTTGAATATGGCTCCCGTCTATCTCAAGCTGTAATTGCTGCTAGTTGTGTTGGAGGCACAGAAAGCACAAATGCAGATCGCCGTGCTCTGTTACTGCAAACTGACCGTACTACTGGGGAAACCCTGGCAATAGAACGTTCTGTAGAGGACTTGGTGAAGAAGCCTAATGATGACCAAGTTAATCCAGTGCTGATGCCAAGAGATAGTGTCGCTTGCTATGATTCAACGGTCACTAATGTCAAAAGTGTTTTTGACTTTATTGGGGATATCTTCAATCCCATTCGGATTATTAAAGACATATTTATACCATAATTCATATTTAGGATAGCTCAAATGTTATAATTAATGCATCTATCACAAGTTATAAGCTCACGAGATCTGACTCTTCATCAGGGGTGTATTGGCTACGGGTTTAAGCCATTGCTTGATAGTGGGGTAAAACTCTCTGCCAAGTCTTTCATAATAGAACAAAATATCAAAAATCATAACTTAAGACTACAACTTAAGACTACAACTTAAGACTACAAATGTGGATTTGCCAGGTGAGATGCTCCAATGACTACTAATTATAAGACCATAGCCCCATATCCCTATGAAAAATCAAATCTCATGCCTCTACGTTGGCTATTTTACTTGTGTTTGGGGATATCCGTTAATGCCGGAATTTGGGGCTTAACATTTTTTTATTTGAAATCAGCTCAGCCAACTTATACCAGTACATGGGCAGTATCACTTCCTGTCTCAGGCTCATCCACCAGAATTAATATCCCAGAATTAGGGGGAGCGAGTTCAGATGTTAGGTCACCATTTGGCGATCGCTCCCATGACCCGAGGGAAAAGATGAAATTCATTGCGGAAAGTAAGCCGGTGCTTAAGGATGCTGCCAGTATACTGAACATGTCCTCTCAAGAGCTGGGCAAGCCTAGGGTCAAAATAGTAGACAATTCAACTATGATGGCCTTTGAAATCAAAGGAGACTCTGCTGAGGAAGCCCAACAGAAAGGTTTTGCTATGCACCAGGCTTTCCAGGAGAGACTTGAACAACTTAGGCAAGAAGAAGTAGTAGAAAATCAGCTACCAATTCAAGCTGATTTGGAGGCAGCTAAGAAAAATTTAGCAGATATTCAGAGACGTCTGTCTGAACACAAAGCTAGAACTGGATTGAACTCGAAAGAACAAGTTAACCAGCTATCATCCACTATAGAAGCCTTACGACAACAACAAATCGATTTGTTAGCCCAAGGGCGAGAAGCAAAAGCCAATCTCAGCAACCTCTCAGCTAATCTAAAGTTGTCATCTGGGCAAGCTGCTGATGCTTTTGTACTTAAGGCTGACCAGATATTTCAGCAAACCCTAAGGGAATACAGTCAGGCTACGGCAGCCCTGACGGTTTTGAGTTCCAAATACGGTTCCAAGCATCCATCTGTAGTAGACGAAAAGAGCAAGCAAGAAAGTGCTAAAGCAGCTTTGCTAGAGCGTAGTCAATCTCTGTTAGGTCGCCCCATGTCTTTGGCAATTATCGACCAGCTCAGTGTTAACTCTGGGCCTGAAACTGGTTCTTCCAGGGAAAATTTGCTGCGCCAAATTGTTGAGGTGGAAGCACGGCAAGAGGGTGTGGAAGCTAGAGCCTGGGTATTAAGCAACCAGATTGCTGAGCTGGAAGCCAAACTCAGACAAATGAGCCAGGATGCCTTGAGGATGGAGATCCTAGAACGCAATATGCGCATTGCGGAAACTATCTATGCTTCAACCTTAACTCAATCAGCGATTGGTCGATTCAACCAATCCCTTTCCTATCCCCAAGTTCAGCTGCTAGCTGAACCAAGCTTACCCCCAGACGCGATAGCACCGAAAAAGTCATCGGCTTTACTTGGTGCAGCAGCTGGTTCCTTGTTAATTAGTGCAGGACTATTTTTACTCTGGTTACGTCCCCATTTGCAAGGTAAATCACAGCCCTCAATGTACGGCAAAGTAGAATCGTTTAACTCTGATGTTCCACCCTTACGTTCTCAACCATTAAATAATAGCTTTACAACATCTAATAGCTTAACATCGCCAATAGGAAACCAAAGAAAAGATTTTTGATGCAACTAATCCATTTTTTATCAAGCTAGACATCAGAGAATGGCACCAGTAACCTAAGCCATTAGGCAGGCTTTAATGAAACCCCAAAACTTTGAAGAAAAAGTAGTTTTCTATTATATAATTTCAACATACTTATTATTTTTTTTAGGCGCACAGTTTGTTTTTGCCCCAGCCCTAGCTTGGCTGCTAACCTTTTATCTAATTAAGAAGCTTTGGCAGCAAACATCAGATACTCCACCGGAAGAAAGGATTCGGATTCCCATTGGAGTCTGGGTCTGGATTGTTTGCATATCAGTCATTGGCCTAGCCTTAATTATGGGTCATTTAGATTGGGGTTTCTCAACTGTTAAAACTATAAAATCCTTTATTAACTCCTTTTTAAGAACTTGGGCACTTCTGGCCTTATTTCCTTTAATTGGTTGCCTCAACATCCGACCACAAATAATCTATAGAGCAATTTCTATCCTTTCCCTACAAACTCTGATATTGGTACCACTTACCTATGGGTTAAGTCTGACTGGGTTAGAGATGCCCTTGTATACTAGCACCCTAATGGCAAAAATTGGCGGTAACAGTGAGCGTTACTACGCCGTAAGTCCTTACGTGATAAAAAGTGGTGAAACACGCCTTTTCTTATTTGCGCCTTGGGCTCCAGCATTGGCATTTGCCTGTAACGTACACTTTTTCCTTAGTAGTAGAGACCCGGACATAAAGTGGCGTTTTATTGGTATGATTGGTTGTGCTGCTGCAATTGTAGGTTCACTGTCCCGGATGGGGATAATCTGCTTAGTGGGTATACCAATACTGGTAACATTTTTGGGAAATCTAACCGAACCCGCCATGCAAATTACGGCAGGAATAGGGAGTTTTATTGGTGGTCTATTTGGTCCCCAACTGCTGATGATAGCTAGAAACTTGAAAGACTCTTTTTCCAGTCAAAGATCTGCTTCGTCGCGGGTTAGATCGGCCTTAGCCAGGCTTTCTCACCGTAAGTGGGAAGAAGATGCACCGATTTGGGGTCATGCCATTATAGTGGGGAAAGGCCCTGATGTTGTCGCTAAAATGCCTATTGGAAGCCACCACACTTGGTATGGTGTTTTATATACTCATGGAATCGTCGGGTTTATGGGAATCTTAATTCCTATAGTCTATACTTTTATAGAGCTTTTAATTAAAGCTCAAAGGAGTAAACTTGCCACAACAGCACTAACAATACTATTAATTTGTATCCTGTTCTCGTTTGGGGAAAATATAGAAACATTAGCTTACCTATACTGGCCTGGTTTGGTTGTAGTAGGAATGGCACTAAAATAAAAATGCTCAAAGGGTTTGTCTAGACCTCTTGTGGTAAATTACCATAGTATAATTTTATACATCAAAATGATAATCGCTATGCCCACCATATCTGTAATAGTTCCAGTTTATAACGGAGAAAAAACTATATTAGAAACGATCCAATCGATTCAAGCACAAACGTTTTCAGATTTTGAATTAATTATTATTAATGACGGCTCCACTGATGCCACATTAGATGTAATCAGTACAGTCAACGATCCTCGATTACAAGTGTTTTCCTATGAAAATGGTGGATTACCAGTGGCTCGTAATCGTGGCATTAGTCGCTCTAGGGGCGAGTTTATTACGTTTATAGATGCTGATGATTTATGGAAACCTGATAAATTGGAGCTACAGTTAGCAGCACTGCAAAAAAATCCTGAAGCTGGAGTGGCTTACAGTTGGACTGCCTTTATAGATGATAATAGCAAATTTTTGTTTGCTTGGCAACCACTTTATTGGGAGGGGAATGTTTATCCCCAATTACTAATTCGTAACTTCATATCCAGTGGTTCCAATATCATGGTAAAGCGGAAGTATATTGAAGCCGCTGGAGAATTTGACCCATGCCTAAAATCAGTTGAAGATTGGGATTATTACCTCAGGCTAGCAGCTTTATGTCCTTTTGTACTGGTTCCTAAATACCAAATTCTCTACCGTCGCTCTTCCCAGTCAATGACCTCTAAAGTGGATGTGATGGAGAAGGCGAACCTAATTGTAATTGAAAGAGCCTTCAAGGCAGCTCCACCAGAACTTAAGTCTCTTAAAAATAAGAGTTTAGCAAATGCCTATCGTTATCTTGGTAAGCAGTGTATAGCTAATGCTTTTGATGATGAAGGAGTAAAGCTAGCTAGTCAAAAACTCAGCTATTCCATAAAGCTTTATCCCAAATTTTTGCTAAGCAAGGAAACTATCCGTATAATTTTAAAACTATTAATTCTTAAACTTATGCCTAAAAAAATAGCTGGACATTTAATCGAAATCATCGGCAAAAAAATGCCGCTGGTATCTGTTGATAATCAAATTATTTCAGAGCACTAACTACCACTAAAATTTTACAGATATCAGTTTCGACAGATATCAATCATCACAAGGATGGCAGCATGGGAGATCCACTGTGAACATTGTCAAAACAATTGGGAGTACCATCAAGAATAAACTAGGTAACAGTAGCACTTTTACTCGCAATCTTGGTTGGATGGGAGTGGCCCAGGCATTTATTCGGGTTTCCCGCTTAGGTGCAACGTTTATTTTGCCACGCTTCTTAACTCCCCATGACTTTGGATTAGCTGCACTGGTTCTGACGACCTATGAATATTCACAAACAGTAACGCGGATCGGTGTTCATTCTAGGATTATACAGGCGGAAGCCGATGAGCTAGAAGACATTTGTAATAGTGCTTATTGGTTAAATTGGGTACTTTTTGGAAGTCTATTCGTTTGCCAGTGTATTGCTGCTTTTCCAGTTGCGTGGTTTTATAAGGATAACCAACTTATTTTACCCATTTGTCTATTAGCATTTAACTTTTTGATTGCTCCTTTAGGGGCAGTACAGTCAGCACTAATTCAAAGGGATAATCGAATTCAGATAACGGCTACTGCTCGCGCTATAAGATATGCCACCGCCAATATTTTAACCGCTGTCTTTGCTGTTCTTCATATGGGAATGTGGGCGATAATACTTCCCATACTAATAGCTAGCCCTATAGAATTTATTACATATCTTTTCAAACATCCCTGGCGGAAAACTGGATCTTTCACAACCAAATACTGGGGTAAAATTTTTAGCTTTGGAATCAATTTCCTGGGGATTGAACTTTTAAAGACTCTCAGGGAAACTCTCGACTATCTTATCATTGGTCGCTTTATAGGAATTGACCTATTAGGTGTTTACTACTTTGCTTATAATGCTGGCTTGGGAATTAGCTTAACTATAGTCCAATCGATTACTACTGCTTTATACCCTGCCCTATGTGAAGTACGGACAAACTTATCGAAATTTAAGCAAACATACTTTAACAGTCTGAAGACGATTGGAAAAGTGATTGTTGGTTTTGTTGCTTTACAATCAATTCTAGTTCCGTTGTATATCCCCATTATGGTTGGGGAAAAAATTAATACGGAAGGCTGGAGTATGGTGGTTCCGATCGTGATTTTAGTTTGCTTATCAGCAATTCCTAGACCCTTTGATATTGCTGGGTTTCAGCTTTTAGCAGCCATTGATAAACCGCAGATTGGCTTGCTCTGGAATGTCTTATTTACCATGATATTTTCCTGTAGTCTACTGATAGCAGTGAAATGGGGAATCATCACTGTCGCTGTATCGGTTTTACTCGTTCATGCCCTTTTAATTCCCTTATTTGTGGTTTGGTCTGCTAGGTATGTCTTTGGTAAACCTGAAACCTCTCCTGTCACCTTAGAGCATACTTTACTCCAATCTCATACTATACTCCAATCTCACGATGAGACTGATACTGATCAGTTTTATGTCAGCCAATGGACTTTATCCTTAGCCAGTAGTGGGACATTCCCTAACACTCAGGTTTCTGAATTTCGTGATGCTGACAGTAATAACAGTAATAACAGTAATAGCAGTGCAGGCTTAAGCGATCCCATTGATGATCCCAGAAAACACCTGAAGTTGATAGCTGAAAGTGTGACGGTTTTAGAAGAAGCGGCAAAGCAGCTCAATATATCTGTAGATAGCTTAGATAAGCCTTCGATTCAACTAATCGATAACTCTACAATGATGGTTTTTGAAATCTCAGGAGTCACCCCTGAGGAAGCGCAACGGAGAGCCTTCGCTATTAATCAGGCGTTTAACACAAGACTGGAACAACTCAGAAAGCAAGAAATTGCTCAACAAGAAAAAACTATCCCAGTGTATATAAAATCAGCCGAAAACGATCTAGAAAAAGCACAGCAACGCCTAGCTGAAAAAACGGCTAACATAGGATTACCCTTAAACCAGCTCTTAGAGACAATAGAAGCACTACGGCGCAAAAAGATTGAATTACGGCGCAAAAAGATTGAATTGCTGGCTGAACTAGTTAGCACTCAGTCTGATCATAGTCATTCTACCAATCCTCAGATGATGAATCCTTTTCACCATCAGCCTCAAGCTAGCTTATTCCAAGATTATCCGCCCTTAGAAATGGATGATATTAAACCACAACTACAAGGTAGTGAAGACAAGGCCAGGGATCTAGAGTTTCAGATTTCTCAGCTTGAAGTAAAACTTAGCAAAATGTCCCAAGATGCCTTGAATCTGGAAATTCTAGAGCGAGATTTACGCATTGCGCAAACCCTCTATTCCT
>NZ_JAAHHU010000950.1:0-1896 GCF_010672095.1 Moorena sp. SIO3I6
ATTGTGGGAGAGTTAAGGCTTCCATTTTCCGGGATATATCTAAAGGAATATCTCCAAATCGCAGGTTAAGGATGCGCTCTAAACTCCGTAGACGTTCTTGTTGGATTCCTTCTTGTAAAATTTCCTGATACCAGGGTGATTCACGTAATACTGTCATATCCCACCTCATGATTTGTTGAATTAACGGTATCTCTAAGACGAAGCTAGCGAAAAAAGCTAACAATGGTTCTAGTTGGTTCAAAGTTTGATCTGCTCTTAGGGCCTGGACGGCTGAGCGCAATTTAGATTCACTAGCACCTCCTTTTAAAATTGGTACAAATGGGAATAGGGGAGCTAATGGTTGTCCTAATACTAATTCAGCATCTACTTCCCACAGATTAATTACCCGATAATCTTGATGCGCCTTTAATCCCATGAATTCACTGTCGTAGTAGTCTTCGATTGTTACGGTGGCTGGGGGCGGCAAGATGTTAATTAATACTGGATAAGTGGATAGGTTATATTTCTCCTCAGCTAAGGCAACATAATTGCGCATGCGGTTAGGCATGGCCTGACTATAGCGCAGTTGTAATTCATTGAGAATCAGAAATTCTTGATGTTCAGGACTAGAGGCTTTGACAATTACGTCACTTTCCCGACTAATCCATTGAAATTCAGCATCGAGTAACTCCGATGCTCGCACTTGGGGATTACCCGTTACCCATTGCACCCAGGCATTGGGCGCGAGACTGATTAGACGTTTGCTACCAATATCTGCAGGTTTTGCCATAGACAATTACCGAATCAATACTAATTACTGAGTCACGCCCAGGGCTGTTTCTGGGGTCGGACTAAAATTTGATTACTGGGAAGCTGGGTCTCCCACACTTCCCACACTCCCTGCTCCTTAAGATTCTTCGTCTATAGGCTGGCCGTCTATAGGCTGGCCGTCTATAGGCTGACCAATATCGAAGATAATGATAAATTTCCCATCAGGCATCAGCCGTTTAAGAGCCTGCAAGTGACCTTCCGCATCAGAACGGTTCCGGAAACGAGCAACAACCACCCGTTGCATTTCGGGCAACAGCCGAACAACCACCCATGGGTGTAGGCGTTGAGAGTACGACATAATCAAGATATATCCTTTAACTGGGGTACTAGAGCCAGCCTGTGGTCCTGGAGAAACTTTCGGCTGGCTCTTACCGTGGAGCGTTTTAGCGCCCACGGTATTTTTATACTAGCACAAATAATCTTTAATTATAACATATTTTTTAAAATTTTGTAACAAAAGGTGAGCAGGGAATCGGGAATCGGGAATCGGGAGTAGTGGAGTGGGGAAAAATCTTGTGTAACAAATTAATTAATTTGTTAGAGAACTATGCGTGATGCGACCTTGGAGCCGCTTCCAATTCCCGATTTCTTAACTATTCCGGTATTAACGCAGTCGCTAATAGTGGAAACAACAGCACTTGACTTGCTACCCACCCTTACAATATTTACCACCTTTACCACACTTTCCTCCCTGTTCCCTGTTCCCTATTCCCTGTTCCCTAAAAAAATAAGTTGCCAATTTTTCTTTTATCTATTAAACTAGTATTATAGGAATAGTTAAAGGAGAGTCAACTGATGAACAAGTGTGTTGGTACTACTGAAGCAGCATCTTTATTAGGAATTTCCTCTAGACGATTGCGGCAACTCCTAGAGAAGGGTCGCGTCCGAGGTGCCTATAAAACTGGTAAATTCTGGATTATTCCTCTGTTCAACCATTTGCCACAAATTACCAAAGGTACCCGTGGACCAAAGGGCAAATGGCGTACCAGTCGTCCCCCGGCTTTAGCGAAGATTAATGTCAATCGCAATCACATTGGCTCGAATATGAAGAAAAGTCCCAAAGACCGGAAGCCAGTGATTTCAGTA
>NZ_JAAHHU010000951.1:0-1895 GCF_010672095.1 Moorena sp. SIO3I6
AGAGAGGAATATCCCCATAAAGTGTAGGCAATCCCAATGCCACCAGGAGGAGCCGGATGATTGGGAACAGTCATGTCCGGTTCTGGAGGAGAGTTCGAGGGAGGAATCCCTCGTTCGACTCTAATAGTGGGCATCCTGCCCGGAAATTGTAACAGGCAAGATGCCTGTTCCACCCCTGATGCCCGACAGTCTGCTGGAAAATATTGATCACAGGCAAGATGCCTGTTCCACCCCTGATGCCCATGGCACCCACCGGGTCAAACCGCAAAAATGAGATGCACCCAACCGGGATTGATGATCGTGATATTTTTGGCATCATGGAAGTAACTCCTTTTTAGGAGGGAGGAAAGCCGCGCTGGTCGTGGTTAACAGTTTTTGCCAGCGCGGCTATTAGTATCGGTCCAGGATTGATGATCGTGATATTTTTGGCATCATGGAAGTAACTCCTTTTTAGGAGGGAGGAAAGCCGCGCTGGTCGTGGTTAACAGTTTTTGTCAGCGCGGCTATTAGTATCGGTCGTAACTTTCTATAGTATACATAACTCCTGGAAAAAATGCAAGGGGTAATTAATTTTTTTTACATTTATTTACAAATAGTAAGTTTAGGTATTTATGGACTCAGATATGTGTAATATTTACAGTATTTTCATTGGATATTTTTTTCATATAACAGGGAAGAGTGAACAGGTAATATCCAAAAAACAGTTATTAACAAAACGTCAAACCCTATCCTCTTAATACCGACTAATAAAGTACATCACCGAATGGATAAATGCAGTAAAATAGTTAATTATCAATATAATTCAAGAACTAATCATTATGAATTGGAGAGACTACATTCATTCCAATCCCAACATTTTATTAGGTAAGCCAGTAGTTAAAGGCACTCGTTTATCCGTTGAGTTTATTTTAGGCTTGTTTGCTGCTGGTTGGACAGAGTTACAGATATTGGAAAGCTATCCAACACTAACTCCAGAATCAATTCGAGCAATCTTTGCTTTTACTAGGGAACAGGGAATAGGGAACAGGGAACAGGGAACAGGGGGTTTCCACGGGGCTTACAAGATGCACGCACGTGACCGAAACAGCCCTTCCCTATGAGCGACTGCATCAAGACACAGGTAAATATTAATAAACTTGGTGGAATATCTGAGTTGAGGCCAAGGGCAAAATGCCCCCCGTTATTAAGGGTTCAGTTGAATACCCATAATCAAGAGGATTGATCGGGAGATGCCTTTGCCCTGGAAGTGGAGCAACTGACTAAGATTCAGGACTTTCTTGTTTGCCCCTGTATCTTTTTTCATTATTATTTTGCCTGGGGTGATCACCATTGCCAGAAGCTGGATTAGGATCAACTAAAGACTGAATCTTTTCTGAGGTCTTTTTAATAGCATTTCTAAGGGTAGCAAGTTGCTTAGTTTTTTTAGCTTTAACTAGCAAGAACCAATCCTTAGCGTAACAAATAACAAATAGATCAAAATTTGGATATTCAAACCAAATTCTTTCGGGTTGTTTAAGACTAGCAACATTTATTATTTTCGCTGCTATGTTTCCAATTTCTTCATCTTGATAAAATTTGCCTATATCGTCAGTATCAGTATCGGGGAACCCTTCATCGGAGATAATAACTGCACCGACAATGTCCTCATGAGCATCGAATAACTCCCTAACAATCCTATCTTTATCTTTGTTATTCTTGAACATATCGATTATTGCCAGGGGCTTAATGGTGGGTAGACTAATCTTGATCGTCTTGAGCGCGATCCGAGAAAAAATCGTCTCTTATCTGATCAAGGCTTTCTTTAGAAGTAACTTTGATTGTTAGATATTTATGAAGTTCTTCTTTAAATGTCTGTTCAAGAAACTCCTTGATTTCCTGCTTGCCCTCCGGACCAC
>NZ_JAAHHU010000952.1:0-1890 GCF_010672095.1 Moorena sp. SIO3I6
TGAGGGAGAGTTAGCACTGGTAATCGGTGACTATTGCTTAGACTGCACACCAGACGAAGCTCAATCCAAAATTTGGGGTTATACGATCGCTAATGACGTAACGGCTCGGGATTTACAAAAGCGGGATCCGCAATGGACCAGGGCTAAGGGATTTAATAGCTTTTGTCCCCTCGGACCCTGGATAGTCCGGGAGTTGAGTGCTGGGGCAAAATTGCAGACATTTCTGAATGACAACCCTGAGCCAGTACAATCAGCTTTAATTAGTCAAATGGTATTTCCGCCAGATGTTCTGGTATCTTACATTTCCCAGGTGATGACCCTAGTACCAGGGGATGTGATTCTTACGGGGACACCCAAAGGAGTAGGACCAATGGAAGTTGGCGATCGCGTCCGGGTGGAAATTGAGGGAATTGGTCAGTTGGAAAACACGGTTATCTCACGCCCTTCACAGGCTAAGTCTAAGGAAGACTAGGGGACTTGGCTGTAAACGGCTTGACTAAGGCTTGGTATTTCTGCGTAACGACCCATCAATGATTGAATCATGGAGTAGCCGCAGGCGGCAAGGATTCCTAAGAATACTATATTATATAAGGTTTCTGTTAGCAAGTTAACCCCTAGTGCTTGGACTAAAATTGGCAACAATAGAAAAGCCAAAACTAAAAGAATGTCTAAAAGAATCGCTTGCATGGTGTTAAAGCGAACGAAATGGCTGATTTGTGGGTTTCTGACTACGGCTAAGAATAAAACAAAGAAAATAATTAACCCCGCCAACGGGAAACTCCTGTAAATTAAAATTAACGGTTGTAGTGGCAGGTAAATAATGCCGAGAATGGGAAACTGTGTTAGCAGAAATTGACCAAAGGGCAAAACCACAATTAGAGGGAGTATATATGCAAGGGCTGCAAAAATCCGGTCTTTAACATCTGTTGATCCGCGCCAAGTCATCGTGATTTCTCCTTGAAGATGTTCAGATCAGGGTTACACTAACTATTATTCAGCATAGCGCAGCACAACACTCTACCCCTGAGCGACCTGAAATGCTATTGACCTGCATGTTACGCTACGGGAACCCCTACTAGAAAAGTCAATCCATATTTACCAGACGGAATCCCATTTCACACTCATACTGTTGAGCTTGCTTCTCACTTAGCTTCTTGAGCACATGGGCACAAAGTAATTTTCCTTGATGCCAGCGAGGTTGACCACTTGGGTCAGCCAGTAAACAACATTGACAGACAAGGTCGGGGGAAATTACTTGGTTATCCGTTAAAATGACTAACATAGCACTAATCCCATTACGCTATCAGGGCTGATGCCGAATTACAATAGTCTAAGGTCTTCTCAACAGGCTGGAGGATAGGGAAAAATCTTGAATTGCTCACGATACCTTATACCGATACTAATCCATAAAATCTTGACCAATCAGCTTAGTGCTGAAGTCTTGTTTATAAGTGCTGTTGATTAGAACTATTGCTTAACCCTATTTTTATCTTATTAGATACCCTGGATGATTAAGTGTTGTATAATAAATAATTTAACATAATACAAACTTTAACTTTTCATAAAAATTGGCCTAATCTGAGTCTGAATCGTTCCAGAGTCAAGCTTTAAGCTCATCGTTACCGATGAATTGTTTGACAGGACTTATGAAAAACTCCTAAAAAACTGGGCATCCAACTCCCATATGTAGTAGGAATAAGTAGTAGGGATAACTAGTAGGGATAACTAGTAGGGATAACTAGTAGGGTGCGTTAATAACCCACCCTGTAGTAGGTAGAGTTACTGGGTAAGTCCTGTTTAAGGGTCGTGTCCAAACAAACCACCTGCCAAAAAATCTTCAGGGCGACTAAAGCTGCTATTTCGCTACTGGTAGTCGCTGATGGGATCAAC
>NZ_JAAHHU010000953.1:0-1886 GCF_010672095.1 Moorena sp. SIO3I6
TGCTGCTACAAACTACCATGGGGAACAATAACAAACTCTCAATCCAAGGATTAATCGGTGGGATCTATTGAGGCTAACTTACTCAACAGATCCCACCGTGGTCATTGGCCACAATGGATTTAAAAACTGCTGGACTAGAACAGAATTGACTTTGATATCGATTACCAACCTAAATACTTGCCAGTGGGGTAGAATTTTGCCAATCAGCCTCCTATGATTCCCTTGTAATGCGGGCATATCAGTGCTTGGAGTTATGTCACAGAAGACTTTCAGGAGATTGAACATCCCTTGCAGTAAGATAATTTCCGTTTTTTTTGCTCCCACCGAGACTGATAAGTTTGACGATAGCACATCATTCCGGAAATAGCTGCTATCCTGTTCAATGCCTTCAGTGCCAACACCAGTGTCGGAGGTGTCAGATCTAAGACCCCTAAGCAATCTGTTCGAGATAGTTAACCCACAGCACTGCCAGCAATGGCTAGGGTCGTCAGTGGGTTTTAAACCTACTGCTTTTAGGTTCAATTTCCTAAGCACCCCTGAAAAGCTCTTAGTAAAAAGCTGGATTAGAGAACGCGGCGATGGCTTCCGCTTTCCTAATGGTATGTTCATGAGTATGTCGGATGATTTTTTCAAAGTTGATGCTGTTGTGAAACCTAATGTTACACCTAATTTTTCACAATACCAGAGCCTTGCCTAAATAGACTAAGCGCAGATGAGCGTGAAAGATTGATCCTATTTCAGGCTCGTTGCAACAACAAATACAAACCCTTTTTAAATTCCTCTGTCTTTAGACAGAAAACTTTTCTGTTGTCTGAAGTAAATCCCCAAACACTTAGACACCGAAACAGATGAGCACCTGAATTTAAAAATATTCTAGAGTTTTTATCTAGAGTTTCTATGTGGCTATCTACTGAGCTGATCGAGAGCAAGTAGATCGACTCAGCCCGATTCGCCATAAAGCCGATGGCGTCTAGCGTGAACTAGTTACAAGTTCTATTCAAAAAACTGGCTCAGTCAGCGGAAACAATAAAATCACTAGCTTGAGCATAGTTACCCTCTTTGATTCTTTCAAAAAAGACTAATCCAAAGTTGGATTGGTTTGGCTGTTTGGTTTATGAAGTTATATTTCACGCTGATGATCTTGAACGTGAAACTTTGTTCATCTACAAAAGGCAATCTAGTAAATTCAAGGGGTAGTTGTCAAGCGAAACTCACATTTCTTTTCTACATTCACATTTTATTCATACTTTTTTCACAGAATTACCAAATTTAGACAAATTTCACACAATCTTCACGTAATCTTGAGTAAACTGACAAGGAAATCTCGGGTATATATGTCACCCTAATCAACTTAAAGGAAACTTTAATGAAATCTTTACTATATGTTTACTAAAACTTGATCCACCCCCAATGTCAATTTGTAAATTTTTGTGACAAAGATCATGGTTAATCTCTCCCCTCTGACCCCTCTTCCGGTCTATTCTCCCTCTGGGGCTAGTGAACTAAGGAACTTCGTCAAGTGTAGTGGGATCAGTGACCAATTACCAATTACCAATTACCAATTACCAATTACCCTCAATCATTGCATGAATCAGCAACGCCCTTCCTCTTGCCGATTGTCTTGGCTTTATGAAGTCATAGAGATTGCGATAGTTGAACATCGGAGGTGGCCTCAGGGAAAGGCAACCACGAGATTGACTAATCTGTTAGGTTAATGCGCCGTGGAAGTGTTAAAATCAACCATCATCTGTCTTTTTACTAACCTATTCCTATGAGGCGGTTAAGACAACTCTTCCAAAAACTTAGAGATGCAGGCAAAGATGAGAATTTTTTATACGGGCTAAATCTGTTCGAGGGTTTTGTTTCCAAAGTTCTTTCTTTGGTGA
>NZ_JAAHHU010000954.1:0-1885 GCF_010672095.1 Moorena sp. SIO3I6
GTGGGCTGTTGGCAGATGGGGAAATTCTGCTGTTGCTAGCCGATTGTCTTAATAATTTAGGGTTGCAGCAGTGGCACCTGATTTTGGGGGAAGCTCGGCTAACGCGATCGCTTTTGTCTCCCTTCCCCAAACCTATGCAAACAAAGGTTCGTCAAGCTATTGCCTATCTTGACCGGGTTAGCCTAGAAACCTTACCCCTCTCTCCAGAATTGCGAGAGCGGGCATTGTTTCTCTTTGACCTGAGGGGAGACCCTGCTGATGTTTTGCAAAAGGTTGCTAGCTTGGATTTAGACTCATCAGAACACGAGATTGTGACCAATCTCAAATCCCTGGTGGAACTTTTAAATAGTAGTTCCCCTAGCCCCTTACCGATCGTTCTTGACCTGACATTAGTACAAACCTTTGACTATTACACTGGTATTGTCTTTGAAGTAGTCAGTAGTAGCGAGGGCTCTAGCCGAGTTTTAGGTCAGGGAGGGCGGTACGATCAATTGCTGAGTGTATATCATCCTCAAGGAGAAAACTACCCTGGAGTTGGTTTTTGCCTCAACCTAGAAGACCTTCATTATGTCTTACTGTCCAGTAATCAACTACCCAGCCGAACACCAGCTAGTGATTGGTTAGTAGTGCCAGAATTGCCCGAAGCTGAGGCAATCGCTCTTACCTATGCCCAAAAACTTAGAGATTCTGAGCATTTGGTCAGGGTAGAAATGGATTTAGGGGGACGCTCACCAGCACAAATTAGAGAATACGCCCTGGGTCACGGTATCACCTACATTGCCTGGGTACCAGCCGATGGCACTCCTAGGATTGAGACCGTAAGTGACATACTCCCACACTGAATCCTTCGCTTAGCCTGGCCTTTGGCCAAGATTACAGTGTGGGCTTCTTACCAACTCCGGCCATCGCTTAGGATACTCGGTAAGCTTTATTAACGATACGGGATGCCCCTCCGCACCGGAACAATACAAAAAAGTTCAATTTTGACTTAGTAGGTGGCGGTTAGCTCTTAATTTGTCTTCCCTACTATTTTCATTATAGCATTTTTCAACCTATGCAAGACAGTTCCTGTCCGCGATTCATCTCACAACGAACATGCGCTCGCCATGAGTGTGAGATGAATCGCGGATTAAGCTAATCTTCAGCAAAAACATAGCGATATAGTTCACTAGGGTCAGGTTCAGGACTGGATTGGGCAAACTCAACTGCATCATTAATCACTTCCTGGATTTTGCTCTCAATGGCTTTGAGTTCTTCGGGAGTAGCTAGATTATTGTCTGTCAGGTAACTTGCCATCTTTTTAATGGGATCGCGAGTTAACCAGAATTCCTTCTCTTCTTTGGAGCGGAGTTCATCAGGATCAGCCAGAGAGTGACCTCGGAAGCGGTAGGTCAGGGCTTCAATCAGGGTTGGGCCTTCTCCTGCACGAGCCCGAGCGATCGCTTCTTGGGCAACAGTTCTGACAGCCATTACATCCATGCCATCAACTTCTACTCCAGCCATGCCGAATACACTGGCTTTTTTATAAATTTCTGGCTGGGATGTTGCCCGTTCATGAGCCATCCCAATTGCCCACTTGTTGTTTTCCACGACATAGATAACGGGCAGTTTCCAAAGGGCTGCCATATTCAAACATTCAAAGAACTGACCATTATTGCAAGCTCCATCACCGAAAAAGCAAGCGGTGACTTGATCAGCACTCTCATCCCCCAAGGCTTCGCGACGGTATTTACTTTGGAAAGCACTACCCGTGGCAACGGGAATCCCCTCAGCTACAAAGGCATAGCCTCCTAGGAGATTATGTTCTTGTGAGAACATATGCATTGAACCACCGCGTCCCTTGCTGCAGCCTGTTGCTTTGCCAAATAACTCTGCCATCACTTCC
>NZ_JAAHHU010000955.1:0-1885 GCF_010672095.1 Moorena sp. SIO3I6
AAAACCCCTAAGGGTGGATGAGTCAATTACCTTGGCTGGGTTGGTGGAAAATGTTGAACAGGTTGCTGTGTAGGGTATTGTTGGCTTCGTGAATTATTTTGACCTCTCTGGCAAAATCGCTATTGTAACTGGAGTCTTAGGTAAACTTGGACCGGTGTGGAGTCGGGCATTACTGGATGCTGGCGCAACGGTTGTGGGCATAGACCTACCATTGGCTCAGGTGCCAAGGTCTTTTGAGCTACTTCAAGGACATTATCCCAAGACTCGTTTGTGTTTGGAACGGGGTGATATATGCGATCGCACTGCCATAATCGCAATCCGCGATCGCATCCTGAGCGACATTGGCATTCCTGATGTGATTGTCAACAATGCTGGGATTGACCAACCTCCTGGTCCAGTGAAAACCTATAGCTTGGACGAGATCCCCCTAGAGATTTGCCGCAATGTGTTTGAGGTGAATGTCTTGGGAGCATTCCAGGTGACCCAAGTCTTCGGTAGCCCAATGGTGGAAGCTAGACGAGGTTCAATCATTAATATCGGTTCCTTGTATGGGAGCGTATCTCCCGATGCCCGGTTTTATGAGCATCTGGAGTGCGACCCTCCTTTTTTAAAACCCCCTGCCTATGGGGCATCGAAGGCAGCACTGGTGAATTTAACCCGGTACTTTGCTACCCACTGGGGTCCCTTTGGTGTCCGGGTTAATACCCTTTCTCCGGGAGGAGTCTTGGGGGGACAGGATGAGGAATTCAAAGGTCAATTTTGCGATCGCGTTCCTCTAGGACGGATGGCAGAGTTTGATGATTTACTTGGCCCATTGGTGTTTCTAGCATCCGATGCCTCTGCCTATGTCACAGGTATCGAACTCCGAGTCGATGGCGGTTTTACCGTTTGGTAGACTAAACTGGTGCATCTGACTGTCTTAATGCAGTCCCTGAGGGAAGAAACCTGCTCAGGTCGGCGCTGCATCGCTGAGTTATAGAGTTACAACGTTTAGATGCACCCTTTGATCACTAAACTGTTTATTGAAAACCAGAAGCACTTTAACTATCCCTACGGCAAGCGAAAGATTTACGAAAGGATTAGTAAATTTTTAAGCTTTCCTACTTATAGTATTCGCAAAGATTTAGGAATTAGCGTTATTAATTGTCAAGGTAAATTACCTAGTATCTCTAAAAAAGATGGATTTTTAGTGTGGTTTCCCAAAACTTTTGATCCAGTTAGCGAAGTGATTGGAGAATGTCGGGACTATATCGCTACTGTTGATCAATCTATTTTTACCAAACAAGGTGAAGGAAAAGAAGAATACCTCAGAGGTATCCATCCAGATAAGTCTAAACTTACGGAGTCTTTAGTAAAACTAGCTTGTGATCGAACCTTAGTAAGTATAGTAACAAAATACATTGGCATTTTACCAATTATCAATGGTGTGAAGTTACTCTACTCGCCCAATAAAAAACTCTATGAAGGAGGAGCTCAATTTTTTCATTTAGACCCGGAAGGCGTTAGGCAAATCAAGCTATATATTCATGTAGAGGATGTGACAGAAGAGTCTGGTCCTCTGACCCTAATCCCAGCACAAGAATCCCAAAAAATCTACCAATTATACCCAGGGGGAAGACTAACGGATGAGTGGATCAGTCGCTTGATTGATCCGCAACATTTCTATTCGATCACTGGTGCGTCGGGGACAATGATATTTGCCGATACATCCAGATGTTTCCATTTCGGTAGCCGACCAGGAAAAAAACCCAGGTTTGTGATTATACTACAATATATATCCCCCTTTGCCATCAATTTTCCCTGGTTCGGGTGGGTTAGAAAACCACTCCATGCTCACTTGGTTAATCACAATACTTCAATGATAGACCAATATCTTTTAGGAGTT
>NZ_JAAHHU010000956.1:0-1884 GCF_010672095.1 Moorena sp. SIO3I6
AGATTGGTTTGAGTAAGCTTTCCAGCGTAATTCATCCCTATCCAACTCAAGCAGAAGGAATTAAAAAAGCGGCAGATGCCTATCGCCGCACCCTCTTAACACCAAGAACTAAAACATTTTTAGAATTCCTGACCAAGCTTTCTTAGGGAAAAAGGGGCGTTGCTTAATAATGGAAGGATTTTAAGAGTTTTCTGGAATGGGCATCTTGGTGGAATGGGCATCTTGCCCGTTCCAATTCCCGGCGGCCAGGATGCCCACTCCACTCATAATAGGACTTGGTCAGCTCTCCCCATTTCCCTATCTCCCGACTTCCTAGGGTTTCCAACTAATCCGAAGATTCGTTTGATAGTAGCTGACTCTAACAATCAGCTGTTTCCATGAATTCATCCCTTTAACTAATCAGCATCCTTCCATCCTTCAATGGTTGCTACTAAAATATTGACTAGTGGATGGTTAATGGCTTCCTTAAATGCCTCAGTTCCGCCTGATTTTAGGGCACCAACTACCCGTGATTTCAGGGTTGGGTTATTTTCAATACGGTCAGCAGCTTCCATTACTACAGTCATCTTTTCGGCAGTGGTTGTAGTTGGGTAGGCTTGTGATAGTTGTTCTAGTAGTTGCTGTATTTCTGCGGCTGCTTCTGTTAAGGTTTGCTTTTTCTGAGATTGATCAATATTTTGATTACCGGTGAATGTACCAGAGTTGTCTCCTGTTAAGCTACCTACAGCACCAAAGTTATTACCGCTAATTTCTACCTTTTTGGAGGGATTTGCTTCAGACATAGACTTGCTCTCAGCATTCGCTACACTTTTAATATATATCAAAGCTTTGCCTCTGGCTGTAAAAATCCAAGTAATTATTATGCCAAAAGTAAAAACTAAAGGTTGAGGAAGTGAATCAAGTTTCAAAAAGGGTTCAAACAATCTTCGGAAATTATGAAAAGGTGGTGAGATGTAAGAAAATCTTATGCCTCTTTCTAGATTATCAACAGACCAGGTGATTGTTTGACGATTATCGTAGGGTTCGCCATATTCAATATTTATGCTGTCTTTGGCTTGAAGAAATGACCCTACGGGAAAATCAACTAATTCTATTAGAGATTTTGGGCAAATATCATCGATACAATTTACTTCATAAAAATTTGAGTTAAACCCAAAGAAGGAAATATAAACTTCCTTTACTCCCCAACCTTTATTGTTACTTTTTAGTTTTCTATTCAATATAATACTTCGTGTTTTTTTATTTGGCTTTTCAATCAAATTCAAGTTGATATATCCTTCAAGATATCCTTCTTTTAACTCTCTATTTATAATATGTTGTTTTAAGTCTTCAGTATTCGTACATACCAAAACATATTCGTAAAATCTAAAACCGGAGTAAAAGTATGTTGGCTTATCTTTTTTTTTTAAGCGCTATGCACCCATTATTTTCCTGGTTCAAGGTTTCTGTATCATGTTGTATACGCGGGATAAATTCTAACTTTTCTTTTATATCGAATAGATCGTAAATATTTAATTCTTTGTTGTTTTTTAGGTTGACTGTTAATTTATAACTATGGGATAAGTTCCTATTAAGGGATAATTCCTCAATAGTAGGAACAATAACAGGTGGATCAGGCGGCCAAATTAACAATAAAAATGATACATACCCTATTAATAAATTTAATAAAAACAAGTTTATTAAAAAACATGAAATACATGAAAAAATTTTTTTTAAATGTCTTATAACATAAGATATTATACCAGATTTAAGCAAACAAGCCAAAACAATTCCTAAAGATAATACACCAGCGGTAAAATAGTTAATAAAGAGTGTTCCTAGGACTATATATACAACTAACAAGTAAAATAATAGAGTTAAAACCGCTCTGGCTTTAAAAATAAA
>NZ_JAAHHU010000957.1:0-1882 GCF_010672095.1 Moorena sp. SIO3I6
CGCGACCATCATTGAGGAGTTGGCGCAAGCGTCGAGAAGAAATACCTAAGAGAGAGGCGGCTTCAGTAGTACAAACGGACTTGTTCATCAGTGGACTTCCTTTACTCTTCCGATATCACTATTATAAGGCAAAAAGTTAGCTGAGGTGGTGTTTGTAAATTATTGTTAATATTTATTTACAAACACCTTCTCAACTAAAGTTTAAATTGAGGTAATTTTAGATAGTGCGCGTAGCGAGATGGGAGCTAAATCTCGACCAGATTCACAACGGAATAGTTAGGGTTTGCTGAAAAAGTCTTTTGGTAAGGGTAGGAGCTTCGAGTCAGGCGAAATGGGAATTATATAGGAGCTAGGAGGAAGACTTGTCCCTTGATTTTTCTGCCGGAGTCTGCACAAAATTCTAACTTTTTGAGATTTTTGGACCGAAAAGCTGGCACTTTTTTCGATCCAAAAAGGCTAAAACCTTTATCTGTCAAGGCTTTGAGAGTTAATCAGCAAGCCCGACTTAGGTTAAAAGTACCCAAGAGGGTACTGTTTAAAAGTTTGATTTTACACACACAATAGATAGTAAGTGTTTAAGTGAAAGTCTGCTTCTACTAAAAAATAGATAGAGAGAATTAAGATTATGTATAATGATGAAGCTTTGCTAGTGACTTATCCAGATTATCCAGTTAACACAGATACTTTTTATGGATACACTGAAATGGTCGGACATGCTGGTGTTCTTCTGATTAAACAAAGTGGTCTGACAAAATATTATGAATTTGGTCGTTACGACCCTGCTATGAATGGAGTAGTAAGAAATAAAAGAATTCCTAATGCTGTAATTGGAAGTAATGGAAAAGCTACGCCGTCTAGTTTGAAAGCAATTTTGAGGAGTTTATCAACCCAATCAGGTAAAAATACTCGTATTCGCGCAGCTTATTTCATTAATATGGATTTCGACAAGATGCTTGCATATGCCATTACAGAACAGCCTCAATATAGTATTATAAGCTTCAATTGTGGTCATTATGCTCAAGCTGTAATTTTAAAAGGAAATCCCAATGTTGATAGACCATTAATAATAAATCCAACGCCAAACAATATTGTTGACGAGTACATCGAAGAAGGAAATGCTGAAGTTTTATTTTCGCCAACTACAGGTGAGATGACAATCGGCAAGGGAGATGAGTCTGATGCTAAAGAATAGTCATAAAAGTAATTTTGGAGTTTTTACCGCAGACTCAAAAATAGACAATTTGAATGAGCTTACTAAAAAAGCGATCGCATCGGAATATGTCACTTGGTACTGATATCGCAGCAACCCAGCACTATTCGGTTGAATTGCTGGGTTATCAACGGGTTCAACCAGACCGATTACCGTAACCTACGGGTGCATCTCTTTTTTATGGTTTTATCCGGTGGTGCGTTACGGGGTGGGCTATTTCAATGGTGGCTTATAGGCATCAAATCAGGGCGAGCCCACCCCTAACACACCCTACGGGAACTACGGGTGCATCTCTTTTTTATGGTTTTATCCGGTGGTGCGTTACGGGGTGGGCTATTTCAATGGTGGCTTATAGGCATCAAATCAGGGCGAGCCCACCCCTAACACACCCTACGCAAAATTTGCTGACTGCTGATGGCTGACCGCTGACTGCTTATTAAACATTTCTCGCTTCTTCGACCCAGCTATCAAACAGGTCTTGATGGTTTTCAATCCATTCTTCGGCATGGCGACGGATATCTTTTGAGCTATCTTCACCCTTATTGAGTAATTCATTTTGGGCATTGATATCCTGAACGGGAATATGAATTAGTTCAAATAAGCGCTTGGCGGCTGGGTTAGCAGACACAAATTTCTTATTAGCTACGATTCGGATTCGATCAATGGCAAATC
>NZ_JAAHHU010000958.1:0-1881 GCF_010672095.1 Moorena sp. SIO3I6
AAGCTATCCATTAGGCAAAAGTAGTCGAAACGGTGATAGAGACTAGGATTTAGGCAAGGATTGGGAGAGGAGTGGTGAGAGCCATTATTAGACGAATAGGGGTTTCCCAAGACTGCGATCACAAAATAAGAAGTGCGATCGCAAAATAAGAAGTGCGATCGCAAAATAAGAAGTGCGATCGCTAGACGAATAGGGGTCTCCCAAGAGTGCGATTGCCAACTCTTAGAGAGGCTAGGCCAAATCATAGCTATCGCCACTGGGAAACGCTTCGCGCTTATTGGGCGGGTTGAAGCTGCTCCCCACCCAAACACTGTACTGGCGTGGCAAGATACCGTAGGGAGCGCTTCAACCTCCGCTGCGCCGCCCAATCTTTCCCAGTTGTAGTATCAACTTAACAATCGTGTTCGCACTTTGTGGACAGCAAGGCTAAGGTTGTGAGAGTATCAGAGGAAAAGTCAATCAGGGGATGAAGAAGAACAAATGAAGGATTGGATAAGCCAGGAAATAAATCCAAAATTTTTCAGGACATACGCCATGCCAAAAGATTGAGAAAGACACTGTTGCTCATAGCGCGAACATCCAGGAGAAACAGTACCGAAAGCGAGTGGTAATGCGAACAAAAGCCAAAGTATCTACAGATTTTGGTCAAATGAGAAAGTGAAAAAAACACAAATATTGGCTTCACACAGGGAAGGTGTAGTCAGGAGGTGTGTAGAAGCAGGAGTAGTACTGGCTATACAGGATACGACCGACTTGGAGTATACAACACATGAAGCAACCAAAGATTTGGGATATATCAATCAGACTCCTCAACAAGGAATCAAAGTTCATAGCTGTATAGCAGTAAGTAGCAAAGGAGAACCATTGGGAATGCTACATCAGCAGAGTTGGACAAGAAAGCAAAGGAGTGGAAAGAAAAAAGAACGCAAGAAAAAACCAATTCAAGAAAAAGAAAGCTATCGATGGTTACAGACAGCTAAAGGAGCCGAAGAAGGACTAGCCGAAAAAATCCAGCTTATACATGTTGCAGATCGTGAGGCTGATATCTTTGAGTTATTTGCCCAAAAGCGCTCTGCCAATAGCGAATTACTGATTAGAGGAGAGTATAACCGCAGAGTGAAAGAGGAGATGGGATATCTGTTACCGATGATTGAACAAGGGTCAATTTTAGGTACAATGACCATTAACTTGGAGCGTAATCCCAAACGTCGAGCTCGTCAAGCAACATTGCAAATCCGAGGGATGAGAGTCACACTGGAAGTACCTCATGCATCACCCCAAACCTCACAATCTCCATCCAGTGGAAATTAACGTACTACTGGTAGAAGAAACGGAGAAACCGGCTGATGGTAGTCAACCTATTCGTTGGTTGTTGCTCACTACTCTACCCATTGATGACTTCCAACAAGCTTGGCAATGTGTACGGTGGTATAGCTATCGATGGCTTATAGAACGCTTTCACAAAACCGCTAAAAAGTGGTTGACGCGCGCGAAAAACTTCAACTCCAAACCCGAGAGCGTTTACTCAAAGCATTGGCTACTTATAACATTGTTGCTTGGCGACTAATGTGGTTGACGTAATCTCGCTCGACTTAATCCGAATGCTTCTTGCCAAGTTGTTTTCTCTCCAGCGGAATGGAAACTCTTGCGACTTCAATTTCAACCCAAAAACCGCTCGAAAAAACCTCCTACTCTTCATCAAGCTCTGATGAGCGATTGCGCGCTTGGGTGGATTTTTGGCTCGTAGTGGAGATGGTGAACCTGGCCTGAAAACTCTCTGGCGAGGGCAAACGACCTTCTACCATTTGTTTGAAGGTTCACAACTTGCTTCTACATCCTAGTCTCTATCACCGTTTCGACTACTTTTGCCTAATGGATAGC
>NZ_JAAHHU010000959.1:0-1879 GCF_010672095.1 Moorena sp. SIO3I6
TTAATAAGGGGGAAGCTTGAGAATGCTCCACCATTAACTTACACAACTTCTGGGTCAGAAACGGTTGTCCCCCCGTCCAGTGCAATATCTCAGCTAACACCTGTTCAGGATTATCCACTTTCCCTACTAAACCAGGGAGCAGAGGTGTTTTCGCTTCTTCAAAGGTAAACCCAGTCAGTTCAATATCCCGACCAATATTAAAGGGAGTGCGCTGTTTATCCTGAATCAAATCCGCTGGAGTTGCTACTCCCAGCAAGCAAAAATTAAGCCGCTTGTAGGCAGTATTTTCGGATCTTTGGTTATAACAACTGCGAATAAAAGCAAAGAAATCATCTTTAAACTCTACTTTAATAATACTGTCAATTTCATCCAGAAAAATAACAATATTTTCTGGAATCTCTGACAACAGCACCTCTTCAATAAACTCACCCAACCACATTACTGGGGAGAGTTGCTGACGCTCTCGTAACCAAGGTAAGACCTTGAATTTATCTGAGAGCTTAAAACTATTTACCAGACTCTTAATTAAGCTAGCATACCATTGCTCTGACGTTACGTAATTACCAATTTGGGTAACATCAACGGAAGCACAAGCTACTCCCGCCTCTATTAGTCTTTGCATCGTTTTTACCCGCAAACTAGATTTACCCATCTGTCGCGAGTTGAGCACATAACAAAATTCCCCAGCCATCAAAGCATCAAAAATTTCCGTATCAGCTTTTCTGACTGCATAAGTAGCAGCATCGTTAGGTAAACTTCCCCCAACTTGATAGATTGTTGGTTGGTTGGTCATGATCAAAAAGGGAACAGGGAACAGGGAACAGGGAACAGGGAATCGGGAATCGGGAATCGGGAATCGGGAATCGGGAATCGGGAACAGTAGTGAAGATATTCGAGTAGTATTTGGTTTTATAGCGTTTATTATAGCTATGAGGTACACAGGATTTTTTACCTATTGCCTATTGCTAGCATGCCTATTGCCTCTTACCTGCTCCCTGCTCCCTGCTCCCTGCTCCCTAACTACAAAAGTCTGTTACTAAAATACTCACGATACAAATTAGATCTCGGAATACAATCATTACCGATTGCTCTGACTAATCCCAGACTTTCTAACAGATAGGTTTCTTTATAATCCAGGCGCACTGCTTGAGTAGTTGTCAGTAATTTTTTGAAAGCCTTTAGTAAGTTGGGATGGAGCATGAGATTATTTAAAAGTTCTCGCAAATGATGGCGATAAATCCCTGATTCTGTCGGGGCGGTTTCTAAAAGATGCTCGATGGTGATGTTGGAATTTTTGCTAAGAGTAGAGAAAGCTAACTGTAATAAATAAGGATGTCCTCCTACCATAGCAATTAATTGTTGTAATGAATTAACTGATAAATTTAAGCCATAAAATCTAGCCAAGTTCTGAACCTGTTCCAAGGAAAAATCAGTTAAATCTACAGGATATCCTACATTGAAAGGCGATTTATTGATAGCCAATTCAATATAAACTTCCGTAGCATAAACCACTATCAACCGCAGTTTTTTCCAACTATCATAAAACTGGCCATTTTCATGCCAACTACGCAGCAACGTAAGAAACCCTTCAGCAACGTGTTGATGAGGAAAAACTCGCTCTAGGTTATCGAGACATAAAACCAAAGGACTCTCTGAAGAAACCAACAAATACTCTTCAAAGTAAGTGCTACACTTGACTTCACTGGTAAAAAAATTATCTTCCCAATAATTTTGCAACTGATTGGGCAATTTCAATTTTTGAGCAACCCGCACACAAAAAGACTGTAAAAATATATCCAAGTCATGGTAAGGTAACTCATTCAGATTCAAATAAACCGTGCGATAACCCCGAGACTTAGCATAATCAAGAATCCGATGA
>NZ_JAAHHU010000096.1:0-25283 GCF_010672095.1 Moorena sp. SIO3I6
TACTGGATATAAGATTAATCCTCTAACTATTGATACTTATAGCAATCGCTGTAGCAATTGTGATAATTTTAACTCCCTACTTCCTACTCCCTGTTGCCTTTGATATAGAGGATTTTTGCTTATTAATAAGATGGGTGTGCTCTGCCTTTGCGATTAGAATCCCTAAGGAAAACCGCAGCAGGGGAGTTCCCATTAGAAACGGGTTCGCTATCGATGATTATGATTGTTTTACTAACGACTACCGAGAGGATATCACAAATCCTGACCAAAAAAACTTAATAAAATCTAAAATTATAGCCCTGCTCCCTATTCCCTACTCCCTACTCCCTAAAGGAATTTGTGACAAAATTTAAAAAAATATGCTATAATATAATATTTTTTGTGATATAATGAAAACGTGGAGAATAAATTCCACGGAAGAGCCAGCCCGCAGATCTTGTCGGGCTCGGGCTGGCTCTTGATCCCCATGTAAAGGAGACAACTTACATTATGTCTTACAGTCAACTATACCGATGGGTAATGATTCGGCTATTGCCACCGATGCCACCACTAGTTTTCGCTCGGTTTGAGAACCTTTCCGATGCCAAAAGCTATTCCCAGGCTCTGAAGCAGTTGATGCCCGATGCGAAATTTTTGATTTTTCTTGATATAGGTATGCCGATAGAGCAAGAGGAATAATCTTAGGGGCTCAAGGGGTGATAATGATCATTATCACCCCTTGATGATTTGATGTTTAGGTGATGATTAATGGAAAAAAAATCTCGATCAATATCATTAGTAAAGACCGATAAAATGTTAAATCAATAATCATCTTATTAGAAAGATCTTCAGTTATAGCACAGCGCTATCGATATAGAGCAATTCACCTCCCGTTATACCCGCAGGGTTAGCGGGAGGTGAATTGCGGCCAAAAGCTTAGTTCTACTCAAGTAGCATTCCTGGATAGAATTGTGTTATAATTTAAGTATGCTGACACTAACCTACGAGTACAAGTTAATTCCCTCTCAACAACAAATTGCCGTAATCGAAGATATCTTGAAGGTTTGTAGAAAGGTTTGGAATTACGCCTTAAGAGAACGAAAAGACTGGTACAAAAGTAGGAAATGTGCAGTTAATTATTGTTCTTTACAGCAGGAATATATAATTCCAGCAGATGAACCGTATCCCAACTACAAATTACAAGCTGCAAAATTAACTAAAGCCAAAAAGACCAATCCTGAACTTAAAAGAACAAATGCTCAAGTTTTACAACAAGTCTTAAAGAATTTAGACCGAGCATTTAATAATATGAGAGAGCAGAGATATGGTTTTCCTAGATTTAAAAATAAATACCGGATGCGGTCGTTTGTATTCCCTCAGTTTAAAACTAATCCAATGAAAAACGAGTGGCTCAAGCTACCTCAGATTGGATTAGTTAAGATGAGATTGTCACGACCAATTCCAGATGGATTTAAAATCAAGCAAGTTAGGATAGTTAAACGGGCTAGTGGTTATTTTGCAATGCTGTCTTTACAAAGTGAAGTCAGTATTCCTGATATACCAGCGTGGGGTCATCCACTGGGGATTGATATTGGGCTAGACAAGTTTTTAGCAACTTCCGACAATGAGTTAATAGAGCGGCCTAGATTTTTAACCAAGCTGCACGGTAAGCTGAAATTGCTACAACGCAGATTAAAGTTAAAGAAAAAAGGGTCGGCAAATAGACATAAACTTAATTGTAAAATTGCAAGACTTCATCAAAAAATATCAGATACTCGAAAAGATTTTCACTTTAAGTTAGCACATCATCTTTGTGACCAAGCTGGAATGATATTTGTTGAAGACTTAGATTTTAGAACTTGGGCAAAAGGGATGTTAGGTAAACATACCCTTGACGCAGGTTTTGGTCAGTTCTTCAATATTCTGGTCTGGGTTTGTTGGAAACGAGGAGTATATTTTGGCAAGGTTGATCACAGGTACACTAGTCAAATTTGTCCAAATTGTGCTACACATACAGGCAAAAAAGATTTATCTGAACGTATCCACTTTTGTCCCGAATGCCATTACGAGATCAACAGAGATGTTTCAGCTGCTCAAGTGATTTGTCAACGTGGTATCACTGCGGTCGGGCAGATCGTGGGAAAAATTGACTGTGTAGGCGGGCTGTCGGGGGTTGGTAACAACCTAGATAAGTGCTTAAGAAGCAGTAAACCCAGATCGTGAGGTTTGGGAATCCCCCGTTATAATCTCTGATTTAACGGGGGAGGATGTCAAAAAAAATAATTAGTGGTCAGTAGCTAGTTGGTAATGAAAATAACACCAACAACTAACTACTAACCACTAATACTGATCTAGGAATGATAAATAGGTTGTGAGTAAGAATTCAGCCGTCAGCCGTCAGCCGTCAGCCGTCAGCCGTTATTAGTCAGCCTTTAGCTGATAGCTGATAGCTGATAGCTGATCACTGAGAGCTGATAGCTGAGAGCTGATAGCTGAGAGCTGATAGCTGATAGCTGAATGCTTACGATTGATTTTCACAAATCGTTTATAAACCCAATTGAATCAAGCTATTACCAACCATTGTCAGCTTGATACAGCACATAATCAGCAAGCGCTGCAATCTGCTCCTCTTTTAGCTTACCTTTGAAGGCTGGCATGGGGGGTTTACCATTGGTGATCTGGTAAACGATCTTGTCCTTAGAATACATGCCATACTTCTCAAGGGCATCCTTTTTCAGAGTTTTTTGGGTATTGATTAAATTCTTTCCACCTGCATGACAAGCGGCACAGTTGGCTGAGAAGACTTGTGCTGATTTCTTTAGGGCTGCGTCATCTACGGCTACAGCTACTTCGACAGGTTCAGCAGGAGTAGTTTCTTCCTCTGCTACTGCTTCTGGCTCAGCAGCAGGCTCAGGTGCTACAGCTACTTCTTCTGGTTCAGCGGGAGTAGTTTCTTCCTCTGCTACTACTTCTGGCTCAGCAGGAGTAGTTTCTTCCTCTGCTACTGCTTCTGGTTCAGCAGGAGTAGTTTCTTCCTCTGCTACTTCGGTGGGTTCCGCTGGGGATTCCACTGTTTCAACTGCAGCAGTTGGGGCAGGTGTGGTTTCTGGAGGAACAGTAGCTGTAGTTGCGCTACCGCAACCATAGGTAAAGGTCAACACACAGACCGTTACCACTAAGAGTGATAGTAGCTTTTTCAATGCAATTTGTCTCATGAGATTAAAAAAAACAAGTTCGCTAGTCCATACAGGATTGTCAGATCATGTATTTCTTTCCGTCAAAAGACAAGCTGTCAAACTTCTTGATTTCTTCCTGACTTAAAGCGCAGTAAGGGCGCACACCGTGCGCCCTTAAGTCATACCCTAGGGTTATAGTTGCTAGGTAAGTCTTGATTTAAGTTCACTAAACTACCACGATTTGCGATCGCTTAAGTCTTAGAATAGTCAATCTTGTGATAGTTAGTAGCAAAAACTACTAACTACTAATTTTCCGACGGATGTTTCTGGATCGTCTATAGGTTACGCCCGTTGGAGCCACACAGCACAAGCTGTGTGGTTTTCACATTCCTCGAAGTCTTGATCAACAGCCCTAGTCCTAGCGCTACTATGATCCAGCTTCAACAATGATTGTGCCTCCCATGCCAGCACCACGGTGGGGGGCACAGTAGTAGGAGTATTCACCGACCTCATCAAACGTAGATGTATAGGAAGAACCCTTAGCCATCAACATCTTTTTATGAGTCAGAGATTCGGCGTCATCAAAAACAACATTATGAGGACCAATGTTGTTCATCACCCACTTGACGGTGTCACCCACTTTGATGGTAAGAGTACTTGGTTCAAATTTTAGTTGCCCATTGTCTGTACCCATTTTCACAGTGTAGGTTCCTGCATCAGCTGCAGCAGCAGGCTCAGATGCTACAGGGACCTCAGTGGGTTCCGCTGGGGTGGGTTCTTCTTCAGCCACCTCAGTGGGTTCCGCTGGGGCGGGTTCTTCTTCAGCCACCTCAGTGGGTTCCGCTGGGGATTCTGGCTCTGGGGCAACTTCAGCAGCTGGGGCAGGTGTGGTTTCTGGAGGAACAGTTGCTGTAGTTGGGCCGCCGCAACCATAGGTAAAGGTCAAGATACAGACGGTTACCACAAGCAGTGATAGTAGCTTTTTCAATGCTATGTTTTTCATAAAAAAAATTGAACCATGACTGTCAATGGTTCAATTATATGACAAGGTGTCATATACATTACAAGCTGTCAAACTTATTATGATCAGATCCTATAGAAGCCCTACAGGTAAAGGGAAGGGCGGCTGGCACAGACATAGCGCGAGGCAGCAATTAAGTAATCTGCTAGTATGCCCAGGTAGTATGCCCAGGTAGTATCCCCAGGGAAATGCTAAGCTGCCATCACACCAGCAGTAATAGGGGCAAATCCACCGATGATCAGGGTATCTTAGGTACGGGTGATCATCGGTGTAGATGATTAACGAAGCTTATTTAGCGGCACAAGGATTGGATTTACTTGCACAAGGATTCTTTTTACTTGCACAAGGATTTTTTTTACCAGCACAAGGATTGCCTTGCTCTGTAGTACTCTCACCAGGAGCAGTATTGGTTGTGGGAGTTTCTCCGATTCACAACCATGGTACATGGGGAGTAGTAGCGGTGATCAGTGGCCAGGAAAAAAACACCTTTTGGCGGCGTACTGATGACCCAGATTTTTGCGATCGCATCGAACAAGTTGGGGAAAAAATCCTATTCCCTGGAGATATTATTAGTTTTACCTCTGATGGGATCCATAGTGTGGAAGCAATGGGAGATGAACCAACAATTACCTTTAATATTTATGGGTAAACAAACTACGACCAGCGATTTGAGTTTGATCCACTAACCCATTCTGCAAAGACGTTTTGAATGTAGAATTAAGAATTTAGAATTTAGAATTTAGGTAAGCATTCAGTTATCAGCATTCAGTTATCAGCTATCAGCTATCAGCTTATGGGATAGGGCACGCTACAATAACAGCTTTTGAATAAAACAGGTAAGCATTCGTTTAATAGTCACGAAAGTCACAGGTTAGAAGCCTGTGCCACAAAGCTGACTGCTGACCGCTGACCGCTGAATGCTTACGAATTTATAAATTATAATTTATAATTTATAATTTACAATTTAGAATTGGTAATTATCAATTTAAAGTTGAAGGTTTTCTGTCAGCATACATAATTTAAACTTTAGAACCTATAATTCTACCTTCTTAATTCTTAATTCTACCTTCTTAATTCTTAATTCTTAATTCTTAATTCTTAATTCTTAATTCTTAATTCTTAATTCTACATTCTTAATTTTACAACGCACCACCCACGGGCTGATATCTTGGTGTAAATGAACAATAGCTTAAGTCTCTAGCTCCTCTAAGGATTTCGGTACACCAGCAGTCAATACTTCATTCCCTGACTCAGTCACTAACACATCATCCTCAATCCGAATCCCAATCCCGCGCCAGCGCTGATCAATAGCTGGCTGACCTTCCACAGGCTCAATATCAGGACCAATATAAAGTCCTGGTTCCACTGTTACTACATTACCGGGCTGAAAAATCTGCCAGTTTTCCCCCTGTTTGTAGCCTCCACTGTCATGGACATCCAACCCGAGCCAGTGACCAGTGCGGTGCATATATATATGTTTATATTTCTCTTCTTTAATAATTTCCTCACTATCACCAGCCAGGAGTCCCAAATCGATTAACCCTTCCACCAGGATTTTCACAGCCGTGTCATGAAATTGATTAAAGGGATTCCCTGGTTTAACTTGTGCGATCGCATTCAACTGTGCCTTCAAGACCAACTCATACAGAATTTTCTGCTCTGGGGTAAACTTACCACCCACTGGAAATGTCCGAGTAATATCAGCGTTATAATACCCATAAGAACAACCAGCATCAATCAGTAGTAAATCCCCATCTTGCATCTGTCGATTGTTCTCGGTATAGTGTAGAACGCAGCTATTAGCCCCAGATGCTACTATGCTCGGATATGCCGGTCCGATGGCACCTCGTCGCCGAAAATCATGTTCTAGCTCTGCCTGCACTTCATATTCATAACGTCCAGGTTGAGTAAATGCTCTAGCATGGTTATGGGCATCCACAGAGATTTCCACAGCTTGACGCATCAACTTCAATTCCCTAGTACTCTTAACCCGGCGCATCCCATAGAGAATTAAGTTAGTGGATTCGAGAGCCATCGGTCCGGTTCCGTTCTTGGGATAAAGAGCCATCAACCTTTGCCAGTGTTTCAGGATGGTATCATTGAAAGCTTTATCCCGTCCCAAGTGGTAATAAATTCGATCGGCCTTTTTTAAATACTGAGGTAACTTCTCATCCAACTCAGTAATCGGATAGGTCTCATCAGCACCAAATAGTTCTTTTGCTGCTTCGACACCTGTCCGATAGCCTGTCCATACTTCTTTCTTTGGTTCTTTCGGTTGCACAAACAGGACAAATCGGTGTTCTTCGTGATGGGGCGCTAGTACAACTACGGCCTCTGGTTCATTGAAACCTGTCAAGTAAAAAAAATCGCTATCCTGTCGGAAATTGTATTCCACAGTATTATGCATAATGGCAACCGGGGCGCTCCGAAAGATAGCGGTCCCGTTGCCAATCTTACTCATCAACTGTTCACGACGCTCTTTATATTCGGTTTGTGGAATCATTTAGTTATTGGTTAGTTGTTCGCTATATTTCTTTTTAGCCTAAGCCCACCTAGATATAACCGGTTAATGGCAATTTTACCGTATAGGTTGTACCAACTCCGACTTGACTAGTTAAGAGGATGTCTGAAAAGTAATTGGCTAACACATCCTGCTGTTTGACTAACTGATACTTCTAACTGGTGCCTATAGAGAGCTATTTGAACGCACCCCAGCTAAATTAAAAATTATAGCTGGGGATTCTTATGCTAGGTTGGACTGAGATAGCTTCCATAAACTACTGAGCGTCACTGGAGTTCTCAGCGTGTGGGACTCCACCAGTCCAGAAAAGCGGTTGCAGTCTGGGTAAGGGGCTAGGCAAGCCCATTCTAAAAGTTGTAGTTGTAACTCATTAGTTGAATCACTGACCCATCCTGGGATAAATCCCTTGAGCTAATCCTAATGGTATCGTTTTTGGCACGGCGTATGGGTGTGTCCTTCATCAATGTTAAAAACTCCTCCAGTGGCAAAATATCACACTGTTCGGCATCAGCGGCCTTGGTTCGGAAATGAGTAGGAATCATGATCTTGGCCTTAAGGAAATCAAATGCCTGTTTAGCTTCTTGAGGGTTGTAAGCTTTCGGTCCCCCTCCTACTGGAATCAACGCTAAATCAGGACGCCCGATCAGAATTTTCTGCTCAATATCTAGAGGGGCTGCTGCTCCTCCCAGGTGTAGGATATTGATACCGTTTTGAGTCCATTTCCAAGCCACATTATTACCAAACCGACGTCCACCGACTCGGTCGTGAGGAATACTAATTCCTTCGAATTTTAGCCCATTTACTTGAAAAATACCCGGTTCAAAGAGGAGCCGGGGACTCCCCGGTATTCCTTCCGCTGCTCCTTCATCTAGTAGTAGGCTACTGATTAGGACTAAATCTGCCTCTACTTTTGGTGATTTATATCTAGCCGTACACCCAATGGTTTGGAATGGGTTAACTAAAACTCGCACACCACCCCCAGTAAATAAAAAGCAGGTATGACCAAGCCACTGTACTGTCAGTACATTGCGTGATGGCTGTGCTTGGTAAGAACTGAGCCCAGAAGCTAACCCGGTTGAAAGAGTTGTGAGTACACCGGCACTGACATAGCGCATCAACTGTCGCCGTTTCATGGTTTCTTGGAAACAAGTTTATTTTCAGGGAGATATAGAGAGAGTAGCAGATGCTGGCAGGGATTCTAAGAAGTTTTTTAGAAGTTGCTTACCAGAACAGGTCAAAATACTCTCTGGATGAAATTGGACGCCTTCGAGGTGGGGATAGTTCCGATGTCTAACTCCCATAATTGTGCCATCATCTACCCAAGCCGTGATTTCCAAGACATCAGGACAGCTGCTGCGGTCAATAACTAAGCTATGGTATCGAGTCGCTGTGAAAGGATTGGGTAATTCCCGAAAAACCCCAACCCCAGTGTGATGAATCTCTGAGGTTTTGCCATGCATCAATACTGGTGCCGAAACAATTTTCCCGCCAAATACCTGACCCAAGGCTTGATGACCCAAGCAAACCCCTAGAATTGGTATATTTGACACCAAATTGCTGTATATAGCACTTGATATGCCAGCATCTTCAGGACGTCCTGGTCCTGGAGAAATCACTACCCCATCTGGGTTGAGTTGGCGAATTTTCTGTAAATCAATTTTATCATTGCGATAGACCTGAATCTCTGATGCAACAGGTAATTGGGTACCCAATTCTCCTAGGTACTGTACTAAGTTGTAAGTAAAGCTGTCGTAGTTGTCAATGACAATAATCATGATCGGTTACTCCCGATTGACCATAGGTTGCAGGTTATAGATTATAGGTTACAACTTAATTGAACTCTGCCCTGGTTTTAAGCTTAGTATTCCAATCAGAATTGAGAATATCTCTTCTGTATCCCTAGGAATAGTCTGACTTTGAATAGTTTTGGCAATGTGCTTCCGTTTCCTATCAAGGGTTCCAAATTTCCAAATATCCCCCAGAGTAACAGCGCCATAGAGGACTTCAATAGATTCGCTCTCTTCATACTTATCTAAAGCAATTAATTCTGCTGCTAACTGGTTGAAACCACCATCAATATCTTTCTTTTTGGCTTCTATAATAATCAGATTTTGACTACTTTTTAATAAGTAGTCTAGCGCTCCCCCTAGCTGATCGTTAATGTCTAGGGGATACTCAACATTGACTTTAACTGGGAGCAGCTTGGCAATTTCCAGGATTAGTGGGGCAATCAGAAATTCCCGTTTGGCAATTTCCGAGGTAATGCTTATTTTGGGAATAATGGTGTAGTAGGTATGGTTGAGGTTTTCAATGATATCTAGGTCATAGTTAGTAGACTTAGGGAGGTCAATTACTTCAATGGCAAAGGAGTAACCAAACTCACCAACAATTTCCTCAGTGGGATTGGTCATCGCAAAATAGTCACTAAATGTATACTTTCGGTTTTCTTTGAATATCGATTTTTTCATAAGTTAATTTGTTAGCAATCAGCTATCAGCGTGTCGCGTATCAGTTATCAGCTTATGGGTTAGGTCTCAGCGTCGAAGCCTGTGCCACGGTAGAAGCCTGTGCCACGCTACTTGACTTTTGAATAAAACAGGTAAGCATTAGTTTAATCTTTGTTACGTCAGCTTCTCCCTGGCCGTAAGGATTAAGCGGAGTGCTGAGTGCTGAGTGCTGAGTGCTGAGTGCTGAATGCTTACCCGATCAGCTAAGAGCTCCAAATAGATCATAATCCCGAGAATAAGGAATTCTGGCTCTTAATGTTGTTTAGCGATCGCATTGCTTAAATTGTAGTCAAATCTTGATTTTTGTAAGTAATCAAGTATTTATACTTATTTCTTCTGGTTAAGAGCGATTGGCCTTAGGCCTCAGCTTCCGCTAAAAGCGATCGCACTCGACTACCCAACAACCAGCAAACCCGAGCTTGGCTTCACCCTCTTAATGTTGTTTAGCGATCGCATTGGTTAAATTGTAGTCAAATCTTGATTTTTGTAAGTAATCAAGTATTTATACTTATTTATTCTGGTTAAGAGCGATCACTCTTTATACTTGGTAAGTGCTATGAAACTCAGCGACTAATCGCTGTTTTAAGATATACTTTATAATTTACTTTATATACAGTCTCTTAGGCTACGGCGCACATCTGTTCCAATATCATAACGAGATAGTTTGATGTCTAAGATATGATTAGACCCAATCAGGATACTGATTAACTATGGCATTTAGCGACTTTAAAACTATTGCTGATGTACAGAAACACTATCAAATTAAATACGAATAAGGAACATTTATAGTTTCTCAAGACACTGACCCACCAGAAATTTTTTTAAAAGACCTAGAGTTTTATAAAGAAACGATAGATGTATTCAGCTCGGAAGCTTCCCGGAGTGAAATTATCATTTCTCCCTTGTTGCGAGAACTCTATAAAAAATACTATAAAACCTATGCTTTCTGGATTAAAAAAAGCATTTTCTATGATCAAGTTTTGTCAGGGACTCCTGACTATATATTTTCGACAAAATCGGAATTAGGAAAAACGGTTTTAGAAAAACCACTGGTTATTATTGTTGAGGCGAATAAAAATGATTTTCAACAAGGTTGGGGGCAATGCCTTGCCGAGTTAGTAGCTTCCAAAAAAATCTTAGGTGCGCTTTCCGTTGGCGAATTAAATTCGCCACGGGTCGCACCTCAAGATGTTCAACGTCCTGTTTATGGCATAGTTAATGATGGTAATTTATGGCAATTTGGACGATTACAAAGGGACATTTTTACTCAAAATATCGATAATTTTACGATTGATAAATTGTCAGGATTATATGGAGCATTAGACTATCTTATCCTGTTAACGGAAAACTATACTAGTAATCAGTAATATTCGTTATTACCTTCAACTCTTATAATTCCTGTCCCCCATTAATCTCACGCTCCCTGATCGGGTGAGACATGAGGCAACTGCTGGTCGAATGATCAACGTGGCTCAAAGCCTTGCTAGTCAATCAATTTACTCCAAGTTTGTGGTCCGACGATACCATCAGCCGTTAAACCTTGTTGTTTCTGAAATCTGATCACAGCACTTGCGGTGCCTGAACCAAAGATACCATCTGCCTGAGTTCCCACCCGACGTTGGAGATATTTTACCGTGGTCCCTCCAGCATGATTAGGTCTAAGTATGGGTTGCTCAAGAATCTGATTAATAGTCTGCCATGTCGTCGAGTCACCAATTCCAGTTTGGTTAATTCCTACAATAGCTTGAAATGTTTTTATTGCTGCGATAGTCGCCTGACCAAGAGATCCATCTTCTACTAATGGCTGACCAGCAGGACTTTTAATTTTTAGACGATTGAGAGCTTTTTGTAATTCTATAACATTATCGTCAGAGGAAGATTTAGTAGTTGGTGGCTCTTCTCCTGTTAATCCTTTAACAATTGCATTAGCCAATGCTTCTGGATCGTAGAGTTCCATATCTTTCTGGGAATCACAAAAGCAGCTTTCTATGAGAATTGCTGGCATATTGGTATATCGGAGGACATATAAATGAGAGCCATTTTTAACCTTTCTATTGAAGTAACCTAACTCCACTATCTTTTCTAAAACTGGCTGGGCAATTTTTTTGGCAGTATCACTAATCGCAAATACTTCTGTTCCATTAGCTTGGCCATTAAATGCATTAAAATGAATTGAAACAAACTGATCAACTCGATTAGCATTGGCTATATTGCACCGTTGCCGCAGCGAGCTGCCCAAAGTACTCGCACTCTTAGGCTTGCATTCAACTACCTGATGTCCCAAGTCTCTCAATTTTGAAATTACTCTCGTTCCCACGTCCCTAGTCATTTCATCTTCTACTCTGATACCTTGAGCTCCTGTATCAGCACGCAAGTTGTGACCAATATCAATTCCGTACTTCATGAAACCTTCTCAATCTCTATAATTAGCCCTTTTCTCTAATTCTGTTCTATGTTAGTGGATTTAAGCCAAGGGTGCTTAACAAAATTTAATAAACTGCTGCTAAATCGAAAACTCACACTGAACACTTGTTTTTTTCTAAATTGATCCGGATCAAGAAACCTTAAGGAATAACATCATAGGACTTTAAATGATTGTCCGAGTATAATATCAAGTCCGGTTAACTAGCCATAATCAAGAAAATTGATGGGGAGATAGGGAGATAGGGAGATAGGGAGATAGGGAGATAGGGAGATGGGGAGATGGGGAGATGGGGAGATGGGGAGATGGGGAGATGGGGAGATTTTTATTAAAGGGTAATTATCCGCAGATGCTATCATAAGCAATTGTTCTGAACTTTAATCTGAACTTTAACTTGAACCTTGAGCACAGCATAAAGTAATGGGCAATAGGAAATTGGCTGACAATTCCCCATTACCCATTACCTTGTCCCAAATTACCAACTAACTAGCTGTAGCCTTCTTTTGCTTTAGCCTTTCGGGTTGTTGATATTAAAACCCAGGCTTTGTGATTGCTACAATGCTACAATTGAACGGTCACTGTCTTGACCTCGGTGTATTGCTGCAAGCCATACTCCCCAAGTTCACGACCAATCCCAGACTGCTTGAAACCACCGAAGGGAGCAGCGGCATCAAACACATCATAGCAATTCACCCAGACAGTACCAGCACGGACATTGTTTGCGATCGCATGAGCTTTAGTAATATCCTTCGTCCACACGGCTGCGGCTAAGCCATAAATAGTATTATTTGCCCGCTGAATCACTTCATCAATATCTTTGAACTTAATAATGCTCATCACTGGGCCAAAGATTTCTTCTTGAGCAATCTTCATCTGATCTTGGACATCAACAAACACTGTCGGTTCGATGAAGTAACCGCGATCGCCAACTCGGCCACCACCACACAACATCTGAGCTCCTTCCTGCTGACCAGACTCAATATAGCCCATCACCTTATTGAACTGTTCGAGATCCACTTGGGGACCCTGTTCTGTGTTGGCATCAAACGGGTCACCAACTGTACGATTTTGTGCCCGTTTCACACACTTGTCTACAAACTCGTCATAGCACTTCTCTTCCACAAACAGCCGCGAACCAGCACAACAGCACTGTCCTTGGTTAAAGAACAGGGCAAAGTGAGCGCCCTCAATGGTTTTATCCATGTCAGCGTCAGCAAAGACAATGTTAGGACTCTTACCACCAAGTTCTAGAGTGACGCGCTTGAGGTTACTCTTAGCAGCAGCTTCCATAATTAGATGCCCTACCTCAGTCGAGCCGGTAAAGGCAACTTTATCGATATCCATATGATGTGAAATCGCAGCCCCAGCGGTTGGTCCATAGCCTGAAAGAAGATTCACCACACCAGGAGGGAAACCTGCTTCGATAATCAGTTCACCGATCCGCAACGCTGATAAAGGAGTCTGTTCCGCCGTTTTCATCACCACGGTGTTACCAGCTGCCAATGCTGGGCCTAACTTCCAAGCTTGCATCAACAGTGGAAAGTTCCAAGGAATAATCTGACCAACCACTCCCACAGGTTCATGGCGCGTGTAGCAGAAGTAGGGTCCGCTGATGGGAATTGTTTTGCCTTGAATCTTATCTGCCCAACCAGCATAGTACCGATAGCAGGCAATGACTAGAGACAAATCTGCATTAAACGAATCACGATAGGGCTTCCCATTGTCTAGGGTTTCCAGCCGTGCTATTTCTTCCTTGTTTGCTTCGATTAAATCAGCTAGCTTGTAGAGTAACTCCCCCCGCTGGGTGGCCGACATTTTGGGCCAGTCTCCACTGGTAAAGGCTGTCCTAGCCGCCACTACTGCTTTATCAACGTCTGGGGCATCAGCCTCAGCCACATCACAGATCACCTCTCCTGTAGCAGGGTTAATCGTCTCGAATCGTTTCCCAGAGACGCTCTCTACCCATTCGTTGTTAATCAGCAGCTGAGTTGGGCCGATTTTGACCGTTGGCTGTGGTCTTGTCTTTGGTGTAGGGGCGGTGACCATAATCGTCTTCTGTCGTTAAGTTTATTTTTTATGACATTCTCAATTCTAATGGTGGATTGTCAACTTAAAATTTAACTAAAAATATATATTTTATTAATATTTTATTTACGATTGTTAACTAACTTTCAAGTTTTGCTTAATTTTGTTAACACTATAGCCAGAGTATCCCTAAGTATCCCTATGGTAATATCTATAGGGGCTATGATATTAATGAGGTTGTACACACCTATTTTTTACCTGTTCCCTGTTCCCTATTCCCTATTCCCTAAAATCCAAAACTTGTGTACCTAAGCTATTTGATTATTTGATAAATGCTATAAAATATTACTATCCAATCACCCATTACCAATATTGGGTTGAACTCCATAGGTTTTAAACTTTTCTATAACTATCTGCATTTCTTCCTCACTCAATAATTGAGGTTCTCCATAAATTTTGTTAACGCTGATGATTTTGATATAGATTTGAGCCAAGGTTTCTAGCTCTTGTGCGACTTTCAGAGCGTGCCTTAGATCTTTTCCACAGGCAATCATACCATGATTTTTTAACAAACAGGCAAATGAATTGCCCAGTGCTTTTAGGGCGTTGTTGCTAAGTTCTTGAGTGCCAAAGGTAGCATAATCAGCTACCTTTATACTGCTCCCACCTATCCTAGCAACCATATAATGAAAGCTGGGTATGGGTATACCCATACAAGCCAGTGCTGTAGCATGGATACTATGAGTATGAACAATAGCATTGACATCGGAACGATTCAACAGTATGTCATAGTGAAATCGCCATTCACTGCTGGGTAAATAACGATTATTATCAGCAAAAACAGGTTGTTTGTCTTTGCCGAAGTAAATTTTGCAGATTTTATCAGGAGTTAGGTCTTCGTAGTCTAGTCCACTGGGGGTTATTGCTATTGCCTCACCGATACTGTCTCTAACCCTGACACTCACATTACCACTGGTACCTTGATTGATACCAAGACTGTTCATGCGAAGACAGGTATCAATGATCTGCTGGGCGGTTATGGTTTCAACAGGGATTGACTTGATGATCATACTAAGTTGCACCTGATCCGGGAATTTGGGGACTTTGTCAACAATCCTATCCCCCTTGAGCACCACAAGGATATAGCAATCCTAATTTCTAGGTGAACAATACTTCCCTAGTTCGTTAATTTGAGTTGCGAACTGTCACTGTTGAGGAATCATACAAGATTGCTATAGACACCGATGCACCGATAATCCAACCCTATCTTAATCTGTTTATCAGTATTCTTACCCTTGCTGCAATCAGAATCAATTGCTATGTATAGCCATGGTAATTAATTTATTGACAATAATGGATACTATTCTTCAGGTGCGCTCTTACTTGGCGAATTTAATTCGCCAAGTAAGAGCGCACCTAACCATCTTCCCCCTCCTGCCCCTCTTTCTCCTTTTAACCATCTTCCCCATTTTCCGGCTCTTCCGGTGAACCGCAACTCAAATCGGATTGCTACACCATGAATTAAAGCCGAGAGACACTCAACAACAAAAGTCGCCTACCACTATGGCAAAAGCAATAGGCGACTAACTCCTCTCTATGGATTAGATAATTACATCAATTAGGTAACATTGGCAACAAAGGATTGGTACTTGACCAGATAAGCGATCAGCTGTTTGGCTCTTTGACAGTAGCTTGAACATCCACGCTCTGAACACCTTCAACCTGGATTGCCAAAGGTGCAATCTGACTCAATTGATCATCAGACGATACTTTTCCTGAGATAGTTACCATTCCCTCTGCCGCTTCAACTTCCAACTGGGTATTGGGGAGCTTGGTTTCTAAATTATTAAGTACTAAACTGGCTAGTTGGTCATCTTCATCAAGGTTTTCTAAATTACCCAAGGCTTGATTTGGCTCTTGAGTAGTTCCAAAATTTACCTCGATTTCCTTTCGGGTTTCTTGAACCATGGCATCCCCTTGGTTTCCTTCAGACCGTAAGGAGACTAGTTCTTCATCGTTTTGATCTATAGAGTAGGAGGGTTCATCACTTGTTTTAGCTTCATCGCAAGCAGCAGCACCAAACAGAATCACTCCACCTAGTAAAATTGGCATCAACTTATTCATCTTTAATTTCTCCTTGTTCTCTCCTTGTATTTACTCCAATCGAGTCCGGTTAATCACTTCGTATTCAGGTAAACCGCGACGTGTTAAGTGTTAAGTATTCAGTGAACATTGACACTATTAAATTTCCGAAAAAACCTGAATAATAAGTAGTCAAACGGACGGGATATAATTCCCAAAAACACCAAACTTATTGAGCTTAATTTTCTAAATCTTAATTTGGCCTGACTCCTGTTGGTTTTGGTTCCGATTGAGCATGAGATCTTGAGGGCAAAATTACATGGTTAACAACATGCATAATGCCGTTAGTGGCTTCAATATCTGCTTGAGTTACCTGGGCATTGTTGACATTAACATTACCGTCTTCACCCACGTGTACTGTCACCGCTTTTCCAGCCATAGTGATAATGTCTCCCGACTGGATTTCACTGCTAGGAACTGCACCACTTACAACATGATACTTTAGCAGCTTTACCAGTACCTCTTTGTTTTCTGGTTGTAGTAGACTGTCTAAGGTATTTGCTGGCAGTGCAGCAAAAGCGTCATCGGTGGGAGCAAAAACAGTGTAGGGTCCTTCACCTGCCAAGGTTTCCGTTAAGCCCGCTGCCTCAATTGCTTTGACAAGGGTTTGGAATTGATCATTGCTCGCAGCTTGCTCTACAAGGTTACTGGTTGTAGATTCAGTGTCAGCGGTAGCTGGCATTTCTACCTTTTCACCCTCTTGAACGGGTTTGCTCAAGGAATCGGGGGCACTTTCTACCATAGACTCAGTTGCACCATTGACAGGATCTTTAACTGAGTTTTCTGTTTTTTCTTGCGCTATTGCCGGGAAACTGATCAGAGCACTTAATCCCAGAATACCTGTTAGCAATTTAATGGGAGTTTTCATTTAGATCATCTCTCCTGAATGCTAGGTATGGTTGACGCTTTCCAACTAAACGGCTTCATATTTTGATATTATTACCCAAAAGTAAAAAAGTCGGTAATAAATTTAGAAATTAGGGAGTAGAAATTAGGGAGTAGGGAGTAGGGAGTAGGGAGTAGGGAGTAGGGAGTAGGGAGTAGGGAGTAGGGAATATGGCCTCAAAAATTATCACAATTAATTCCTACACGGATCTCTATATAATTCTTTATAATTCTTTCAAAAGAAAATCCCAACCTAGAGCCTATATTCCTAAACCAGCGGTAAACGTATCTGAAAGCAGCTACCAACCCCAACCTGAGACGTAAGGGTGATTTTTCCCCCATGACTGTGAGTGATTGCTTGAGCGATCGCAAGTCCCAACCCCGTACCCCTCTCTCGGTGAGAACGAGCTTTATCCGCACGCCAGAAGCGATCAAACACAAACGGCTGATGTTCAGGGGCAATACCAATGCCAGTGTCCTCAATCATGACCAGGGCATAGCGATTCTGTTTGGCAACAGTAAGAACCACTTTTCCTTGAGGGGGTGTGTATTGCAGGGCATTCTCTAACAAGTTGGAAAATAAACGGGTGAGTTGCCCTTCATCCCCAATTACAGAGACTGTTGTCAGGCCGTGATATTCTAAGGTAATCTGCTTATCTTGAGCAAATGATTCTAACAATTCCACCAAATTATGCAAAACTGTATTGAGGGAAATGGGGACTGACTTTCGGGTCGGAATTGACAAGGCTGCATCAGTGCGAGCTAAAAATAGTAAGTCTTCTGCTAAGTGGCTCATCTGGTCTGTAGCGCTAGCAATAGCCACTAACTTCTTAGCATCCTTGGGATGAATGCGCTCAGGATGATTTCGCATCACATCCACAGAGGCTTTAATTGCTGTCAAAGGACTGCGCAATTCATGGGACGCATCAGCAGTAAACTGTTTAAGCTTTTTAAAACTTTTCTCAATCGGCTCAAGAGCTTTCTGGGTCAGCCAAAGTCCACCAATACCAACAAACCCTAGAGCGATCATTCCTCCCATTCCTAATCCCCAAAATAGTTGGCTTTGGACAATTTCTACATCCTCTGTGGATTGACTGGCTCGAATATAGCCCTCTAGGGATGGTTGGCTTGGTTTCGAGGTGTCCTTAAAAACAGAAATTGTAAACGTCCTAATCGGCTCTGATGTCTCAGGGAGTTCTAGAGTCAACGAACCCAGTTTTGGCGGGAAAGTCAATACAATCGCACCTCGCCTTGCCAATAGTTTCCCCTGATCATCAAACCATTCTAAGCTTTGTTTGTCTCGGTTAAAGATATCTCGCCAGGGGACTTCATCAACTTGTTCAATGTATTGACTCCCTTTAACTTCTACTTCAGTAAATGAGGGGGCAGCAGATTGGGCTAAAGTCTGTAGTTTTTTGTCAAGTTGCTGGTATAGACTCTGTGTTAAAAAAACATACACACCCGCACCAAATACACTCAAAATTGCGGCCATTACCATCAGGTAATACAACAAAAGACGCCAGCGCAAACCTTTAAACATCTGGTAATTAGTAATTAGTAATTAGTAATTTTAGTAATTGGTAATCGTTAACTGACCCAACTATACTTGATATCATTCGTTGCTTCACGAATGCCGTCAACTTACCCTACGGGAAGGCCAAAGGCGAACAACCTGCCAACTTTCAACCTACCAACCTTAAACCTGCAACCTACCCTACGGGAACGCCAAAAGCGAACAACCTTGGCCAAAAGGCCACGCGCTTCGCAGCAAAGCGGGACTTCGTCCATCCCGTTCAACCTGCCAACTTTCAACCTGCCAACTTTCAACAGTAACAACTGAATATTGAATTAGGGATTTTCTTTGAGACGATAACCCAAACCATAGACTGTCTCAATCAAATCAGAGGGAGCTCCTGCTGCGTCGAGTTTCTGTCGTAAACCTCGGATATGAGCTTTAACGGTTGCTTCTTCTGGTAGTCGTTCAAAGGACCATAGGTTTTCCAGGATTTGAGCACGGCTAAACACACGGCGAGGATGGCGCAGGAAAAATTCTAGCAGAGCATACTCTTTCGGACTTAGGGACAAGAGACGGTCTTTATAGAAGACTTCACAGGTACTGGGATCAAGGCGGAGGGAATCCCATTCCAGTACAGGTGGTAAGGTAGTATTTCCCCGGCGCAGTAAGGCCCTAATCCTAGCGGACAACTCTCCTAAATCAAAGGGTTTGACTAGATAATCATCTGCACCAGCATCCAGTCCTACAATTTTATCACTGATGGTATCCCGAGCCGTCAGCATTAGAATGGGAGTAAGGTCGCCTTGGGAGCGCAACTTGCGGCAAAGGCTAATACCATCAATCTTTGGCAGCATCACATCTAACAAAATTAAATCATAGCTGAAGCTCTCTACTAGTTCCCTACCCTCTTGACCATCATTGGCAACATCCACGACATAATGCTGGTCGGTGAGGTCTTCAGCAAGGGCGTCGGTAATCCGCTCATCATCTTCTACTAGTAAAATCCTCATCTTCAGTACCTCTAACTCTAAATGATTACCTGACTTTTATCTTTGATTATGACCAATTTTTTGACAACTGTAGAAAAATTTGGGAGTTTTCCATGATACTGGTAAAATGATTGATAGTAAGTCAGGTTAATCAGTTACCAAATAGTGCCGGTATTTTTGGGAATGGCTTATGGGGAATCGTCAACTACAGCATTATTAGTTGATATCTAGAAATCAAACTAATAAAAATAGGGAACTTCGGCTCAGCAAAGTAGCGCTTTTTGATACTGTTTTCGTCAATTATTTTTCCCTTGTCCAAAGTTCTCTTGTCCGAAGTTGCCGACAACTGCGCCGAAGTCTAATTAGCAATTATTCTCAATCATGGCATGACTTACCCAAGGCCACTGGGAGGGTTAGCCGATCAGTACGATTATGATCAAATATGATCAAAGTGTAAAGAATTATTTCGAGCGGGTTCCATGAAACGCATTGTACTGATAGCAGGATTTGAATCCTTCAACGCTGACTTGTACCGCAAAGCTGCTGACTTAGCAACCTCCCGCTGTCCGGAACTGGATATTAGAGTATTTAGCGATCGCGAAATCACTGCCAACCCTGATACTGTAGACGCTGCCCTCCAAGATGCCCAAGTCTTCTTCGGGAGTCTACTATTCGATTATGACCAAGTGTTATGGTTACGCGATCGCATCCAACACATCCCCATCCGCTTGGTATTCGAGTCAGCTCTAGAACTGATGAGCCTGACTCAAATTGGTCAGTTCAAAATTGGGGATAAACCCAAGGGGATGCCCAAGCCAGTAAAATTCATCCTGGACAAATTCAGCAACGGACGAGAAGAAGACCGCTTAGCAGGTTATATCAGCTTTTTGAAAATTGGTCCGAAGCTGCTGAAATATATTCCTGCTAGAAAAGTCCAAGACTTGCGCAATTGGCTAATTATCTACGGTTACTGGAATGCTGGTGGCTCAGACAATGTAGCATCTATGTTCTGGACCCTGGCAGAGAAATACTTAGACCTGAAAGTGGGAGACATTCCGCCGCCAGTGGAAACTCCAAACATGGGGCTACTCCATCCGGACTACGACGGATATTTTGAATCCCCACGACAATACCTAGAATGGTACAAAAGCTTAAAAGTTAAACAATTAAACGTTATTGGGAAAAGCCCTACCAGCCCGCTAGCTTCTCAACACAACCTTAGAGAAAACCCTGTTGTTGGTATTCTGCTTTATCGCAAACATGTAGTTACAAAACAACCTTATATTCCCCAGTTAATTCGCTACTTTGAGGAAGCTGGATTAACTCCTTTACCCATCTTTATCAATGGTGTAGAAGGTCATGTAGCTGTGCGGGATTGGATGACATCTGCTTATGAAACCCAACAGCGACAACTGGATAACGTAGAAACTCCTTCCTTGTCTAAAGACGCTGTCGAAGTGGATGCCATTGTGTCTACCATCGGTTTCCCGTTGGTAGGGGGTCCAGCTGGTTCTATGGAGGCCGGAAGACAGGTGGCTGTAGCGAAACGTATTCTCACTGCTAAGAATGTCCCTTATACTATTGCTGCACCCCTACTGATTCAAGATATTTACTCTTGGACAAGACAAGGCATTGGGGGGTTGCAAAGTGTCGTATTATATGCATTGCCGGAATTGGATGGAGCAATTGATACTGTACCCCTAGGTGGTTTAGTCGGAGAAAATATCTATCTGATTCCCGAACGAGTTAAGCGACTGACTGGACGGGTGAAGCGTTGGATTCAACTCAGACAAACCCCACCAGACCAAAGACGAATTGCGATTATTCTCTATGGTTTCCCTCCTGGGTATGGAGCAACAGGAACAGCAGCCTTATTGAATGTACCGCGATCGCTTCTTAAATTCCTCCACGCTCTAAAAGAACAAGGTTACACTGTTGGAGAATTACCAGAAGATGGAGAAGAACTAATCCGCTGGGTGAAAGCAGCAGACGAAGGCTTGAATGGTGACAGCTTGAATGGAGAATGTTCTAACCTTGGCCAAAAGGCCACGCTACGCGAACAACCAGCAACCAACATTCAACCTTCAACCTTCAACTACCAACCTTCAACTAGTAACCTTCAACCTTCAACTAGTAACCTTCAACCTTTAACTAGCAACCACCAACCTTCAACCACAGTTAACGTTAAAACCCTACAAGAATGGTTAGGCTACTTGTTAACTACCCGTATTGAAAAACAATGGCAATCCTTGACTGGTACAGGAATCAAAACCAATGGGGATGAGTTCGAGATTGGTGGGATTGAGTTAGGAAATGTCTGGATTGGGGTACAACCACCCCTGGGTATTTCTGGAGACCCGATGCGGCTGATGTTTGAACGAGACATGACCCCACATCCCCAGTACACTGCCTTTTATAAGTGGTTACAGAATGATTTTGATGCCCATGCGGTGGTGCATTTTGGCATGCATGGCACCGTGGAATGGTTACCTGGTTCACCCCTGGGGAATACGGGGTATTCTTGGTCGGATATTTTGCTAGGAAATATCCCGAATCTGTATATCTATGCCGCCAATAATCCTTCAGAGTCAATGTTGGCCAAGCGTCGGGGTTATGGGGTGTTGATTTCCCATAATGTACCCCCTTATGGTCGGGCTGGTTTGTATAAGGAGTTGGTAGTGCTACGAGATTTAATCTCAGAGTATCGGGAGGATCCTGAAAAGAATTATGCCTTGAAAGAAGCAATTTGTAAAAAAATTATCGATAGTGGCTTGGATACCGATTGTCCCTTTGAGGATGCTAAGAGGTTGGGCATGACTTTCAGTCCAGAGAATGCCCAGATGTTTAGTGCTGATTCATTTAATCGCTATCTTGTCAAGTTGTACAACTACCTGCTAGTGGTCGAACAACGCTTGTTTTCCTCTGGGCTGCACACTCTAGGTCAAGTGCCTGATTCGGAACAGTTAGGGTCTTACCTTCGGGCGTATTTTGGGGAGGATGTCCCGGAAGCAATGGTTAAAGCCATTGTGGATGGAGAATTTGAACCGCAAACACCAGACGGACGTGAACAGGTCGAGGATGAGAAGGTTGAAGAGGCGTTACGGATTGGTGAGTTGTTGATGCAGACTGGGGAGGAGTTGACCAATTTGTTGCGGGGGTTGAATGGGGAGTATATTCCTCCAGCTCCTGGGGGGGATTTGTTGCGGGATGGTCCTGGGGTTTTGCCAACAGGACGGAATATTCACGCTTTGGATCCTTATCGGATGCCCTCTCCAGCAGCTTATGAACGGGGCAGGGAGGTGGCCAGGAAAATTATTGCCCAGCATCTTGAGGAACATCAGGAGTATCCAGAAACTGTTGCGGTAATGCTATGGGGATTGGATGCGATCAAGACTCGTGGGGAATCCTTGGGGATTTTATTGGAGTTAGTAGGTGCAGTACCTGTTAAAGAGGGAACGGGACGGATTGTACGGTATGATTTGATGCCCTTAGCTGAGGTAGGTCATCCTAGAATTGATGTTTTGGCAAATCTCTCAGGGATTTTTCGGGATAGTTTTGTCAATATTGTTGAGCTGCTGGATGATTTGTTCCGTAGGGCGACTGAAGCAGATGAACCAGAGGAAGAGAATTTTATCCGCAAGCATGGGTTAGCGTTGCGATCGCAAGGGGTAGACAATGTTTCTGCTCGGTTGTTTTCTAATCCAGCCGGGGATTATGGTTCTCTGGTCAATGACCAAGTAGTCGATGGTAATTGGGAATCCGGGGATGAATTAGCGAATACATGGCAAAGCCGCAATGTATTTAGTTATGGACGGCAAGATAAAGGTCAAGCCCGTCCGGAAGTCATGGAGCAGCTGCTAAAAAGTACCAGTCGTATAGTCCAGGAAATTGATTCTGTCGAATATGGGCTGACGGATATTCAAGAATACTATGCTAATACTGGAGGCTTGAAGCGAGCAGCCGAAAAGCAAGGGGGTAAGACCGTTAATGCCAGTTTTGTGGAAAGTTTCTCAAAGGATACTACACCCCGGAAGCTAGAGGATTTGTTGCGGTTGGAGTATCGGACAAAGTTACTTAATCCCAAGTGGGCTGAGGCGATGGCCAATCAGGGGTCTGGGGGAGCTTATGAGATTTCCCAACGGATGACAGCATTGATTGGTTGGGGGGGTACAGCTGATTTTCAAGATAACTGGGTGTATGACCAAGCAGCAGATACTTATGCCTTGGATGAAGAAATGGCCAAGAGGTTGCGACAGGCAAATCCTGAGGCATTTCGCAATATTGTAGGCCGGATGTTAGAGGCAAATGGACGAGGATTCTGGGAACCGGATCACGAAACCTTACAGAAGTTACGGGAGTTATATGATCTCGCCGATGAGGAGATTGAAGGCGTGACGGCTGTAGGATAAGAGGGTGTGGGGTGACCGAGTGTGGTAATCGGGTGAAAATCTTGCTCGTAGTCATCCCAATTCCTAAACCTGAAAATCTTTAACTTACCCGTTCACCCTACACTCGTTTACCCTAGATTAGTTTAGCCAATCAATAAGAGTGTGAGTATATTTCTTTTATCCTAACTATACTCGTTCACCAGATGTTATGGCCTTTGCATGAATAGCCTTGTTCGCTAGAGTCTTTAGTTTGCTTTTCTAGCTCTTGAGCCAATTTTGCAAATTTTTTCATTTCATCAATTAATGCTGCTGCTCCACTCTTTTGGGTTGTTGATTGTTGGGACATCGATGTTTATCCTGATAATTTTACTTACATTAGCCGCACCGTAGATTTACTCATAGAGGAACTCTACGAAATTGGCTCTCTATTTTTATATTTCTTGGGACAATAAAAGAATCCGGATTAAGTCTGGTAGTTTAATATGAAGCGATCGCTAACTAAATAGGCAAGATTATAAAGTTTTTTATTACTATAGCAATAAGCCGAATAGTTCGGATTTGCTCTGATTTTAAAATTGACAATCAACAATAGTTAATGAACAATGGTTAATTTTAAATTAACCATTGACTAATAATACCTATAAACACTATACACACTATACTTTGTACCCATGGCAACGGAAATTGAACGCAAATTTCTAGTTAAAGGCGAAGAGTGGCGGAAACTAGGCACTGGTAGTGTTTATCGCCAAGGTTACATTCGTACAACTAACCGCACTACTGTCCGGGTGCGCCTGGTGGGAGATCAAGGATATCTTACTATCAAAAGTCCCAAGGTGGGTTTTTCTAGAAAAGAGTATGAGTACCCTATCCCAGGCTCGGATGCTCAAGAAATGCTCGATACTTTGTGCCAGGGTCCCTTAATTGAGAAAACTCGTTATAAAATTGAACACGCTGGCTTGATTTGGGAAGTGGATGAGTTTGCTGGGGATAATCAAGGATTAATTTTGGCAGAAGTTGAACTAACTGATGAAAATCAGGACATTGAACTACCAGAATGGATTGGAGTTGAAGTCTCTGATGATCCGAGATACTTCAACTCCAATTTAGTTCAGCATCCCTATACTCAATGGTTACACAGAATCTAGGCTATAGGGTGTGGGGTGTGGGGTATGGGGGAAGAGAATTTGTACTTCTCTATCAGGAGTTATTTTAATTAGCCGCTTCGGGTGCTGGCAGATGGTCTGCTAATTGCTCAAGAGATTCTACATCGATGGCCAGATCCATTAACTGTTCTAATTTTTCGACACTCAACCCCTTCACACGAGCTTGAATTTCAGGGGATAGGTCTCCAAAGCGCCTGTTAAGCAATCGTAGCAGCAGTCGCTCAGCTCCTTCCTGACGACCTTCTAAAATACCTTCCTGACGACCTTCTTGACGACCTTGCTTAATGCCCAACCTTTCGATACTCGTGACATACTTCATGTTGACCTCCTGTTCGTACTGGTTAACTTCTTCACGAAAGGCTTGTTCTAGTGCTGAGGGTAAGTGCATTACCCAGTCGATGAAGTGATATAAGTTTAAAATGTCTTGTCGCTGATACCCTTGCTCGTACAATCGTCTGGTCAGAGCCATTTTCCAAATTTTTCGTTGCTGGCCATCACTGCGAGTATCAACTGCTTTCAGGTGAGCCATGATTACCGTGGCAAAGG